>NZ_BAAGPH010000018.1:0-1588 GCF_054784355.1 Alkalibacterium psychrotolerans
AGACACTTCTCACAGTGAGGACATTTGAGAATGACATCTTTAGAGTAACGATTCTTCGAATTAAATAAAGCAGAACAGACTTTGCACTGATATTGTCCGTGCACACCATTATTCTTATAGAGATAGTTATGGGGCGCATGACACTTAGCGCAACGTACATGTTCAGGAACTTCAGAAGATGACTTGTGGCGACGAACAGGTTTGATCGGTTTACCTGCCTCCACGGCCTGTTTTAGAAGGTATTTATAGTACGCCCGTTCAATCTTTACAACTTTCGGTGGGTCATCAAGGGTCAATTTGTTGTAATCAAGCTTTGTGATATCGGTCCCTTTAGGTGGTCGATCACCCGCATCTTCAAGCCAAGTAATATAATCGTTTAAAAGTTGAATTAAACTGTTTTGCCACTTGATTTTATTAACTAAATACATGATAATCNTATTGATTAAGGAGAGGTATATATGAAAAAAGTAGTTAATTTATTCACAGTCTCTTTATTATCAACATTTCTCTTTACAGGGTGTGATTCAAATGATGCAGAAAACCCTGAAAACGGTGCTGTTGAGGATAATCAATCAGATGAGACAATTGATACAAATGAAAACGATGAAAATGCAATTGTTTCCATAGTCATACAGGAAAATGGAGAAGCAATAGAAGGATGGGAACAAGAAGTAGAAGTAGAAGAAGGAATGACTTTATTAGAGGTTATGCATGAGAACTATGATGTAGAAGATGATGGGGGATTCATTACATCTATTGAGGAATTGTCTCAGGATGAAGAGGAAGGAAACTGGTGGTTATTTGATATTAACGGTGAAATGGCGCCAGCTGGAGCAGGAGACACTCATCTCGAAGATGGAGATGAAGTCGTATGGAATTTAGGCGGAATGGACTAATGGCTTCCGCTCATCCCGCAAGGAGAGTTGCTATATTGTCAATGATGGTTGCAGTTAGTCACGTCGGACGTCTGATTTTCCAGTTTTTACCGAATGTTCAGCCGGTGACTGCAATATTGATTATTTTGACATTGTCGATGGGAATGGCAGACGGATTGATAGTTGCTGTTCTATCTATTCTGATTTCCAACTTAACCCTCGGGATGGGTATTTGGACAGTTGCTCAAATCGTATCATATTTTATAATTATTCTGATCACAGGAGCTGTAGTTAGACCGATATATCAAAAACTTCCTGAATGGACTATGATTATGTACACTGCGGTTACTGGTTTATTATATGGCTTTGTTATTTCAGTTATCATGACATATCTGCTTGGACTGGAGAGTTTCTGGATATATTATTCATTTGGTATTCCTATGGATATCATGCACGCACTTGGTAATGGGGCATTTTACTTCATACTTTCACCGGTCTTATATCCCCTTATTGCCAAGGGTTTAAAATTAAAAAAAATTTCTAAACGTGGAAATGAGAATAATTAAGACCACAAAAAATATATTTCACCTGAATTATTCATACCTCTAAATGTGGATAACTATTTCTATTAAACTCACTGCTTTTTTAGACATTTTTAAGTATTAACTGTCTATCATGCCACTTTATATCCTTCTCGATTAGATCGAAAACAA
>NZ_BAAGPH010000019.1:0-4159 GCF_054784355.1 Alkalibacterium psychrotolerans
AGACACTTCTCACAGTGAGGACATTTGAGAATGACATCTTTAGAGTAACGATTCTTCGAATTAAATAAAGCAGAACAGACTTTGCACTGATATTGTCCGTGCACACCATTATTCTTATAGAGATAGTCATGGGGCGCATGACACTTAGCGCAACGTACATGTTCAGGAACTTCAGAAGATGACTTGTGGCGACGAACAGGTTTGATCGGTTTACCTGCTTCCACGGCCTGTTTTAGAAGGTATTTATAGTCCGCCCGTTCAATCTTTACAACTTTCGGTGGGTCATCAAGGGTCAATTTGTTGTAATCAAGCTTTGTGATATCGGTCCCTTTAGGTGGTCGATCACCCGCATCTTCAAGCCAAGTAATATAATCGTTTAAAAGTTGAATTAAACTGTTTTGCCACTTGATTTTATTAACTAAATACATGATAATCTGAAGTAGATTAGGCATCTCTTTTCACTCCTTAAGTGNATAAAGGAAAAGAAGGTATTCTATGAAAAAAATATTTGCTATCAATGCTGGGAGCTCCTCATTGAAATTTCAGCTTCTTGAAATGCCCACAGAAATAGTTATTACAAAAGGTATCTTTGAGAGAATTGGCTCATCTGAAGCAGAATTTACCTTAAATTACAATACAGTAAAAAAGCATGAAATATTACCTTTAAGTAATCATCAGGAAGCAGTCGATCACTTATTGGAGGTGCTGGTTACTGAAGGGATAATAAAAACTTTAACAGAAATCGAGGG
Source organism: Alkalibacterium psychrotolerans (assembly GCF_054784355.1). Lineage (NCBI taxonomy): Bacteria > Bacillati > Bacillota > Bacilli > Lactobacillales > Carnobacteriaceae > Alkalibacterium > Alkalibacterium psychrotolerans. The sequence continues at coordinate 750 of NZ_BAAGPH010000019.1, forward strand.
AATTGGTCACAGAGTCGCACATGGGGGAGAACAATTTCAGGACTCAGCAGTCATAAATGACTCTATACTGAAGACCATTGAGAGTTTAAATCATTTGGCCCCTTCCCACAATCCTGTAAATGTAATTGGCATAAAAGCATTTCAGAGTAAACTGCCTGATACAGTATCGGTGGCAGTGTTTGATACTGCCTTCCATCATACTATTCGTCCTGAAGCATACATGTATCCCATTCCATTTAAATATTATGAAAAATATAATATTCGAAAGTATGGATTTCATGGTACTAGCCACAAATATGTTTATGAGACTTTACTCAAGATTTTGAATAAAGAAAGTGGGGAAGATAGAGTTGTAACTTGCCATCTTGGAAATGGAGCAAGTGTATGTGCAATCGATTCGAACGGGCATTCCGTCAATACATCTATGGGATTCACCCCATCGGCTGGCTTGATGATGGGGACAAGAAGCGGAGATATTGATCCTTCAATTATCCCGTTTTTAATGGAAAGAGAGAAACTGAATTCAAAAGAAATTCTCGATTTATTAAATAAATCTTCTGGTGTGCTTGGAGTTTCTGGTTTATCAAATGATCTTCGTGATATTAAATCAGCGGCAGAAAATAACGATGAACGTGCAAAGTTAGCTCTGAATATGTATGCTAATCGTGTTGCAGATACAATATCTGCTTACGTGTCTCATCTGGGTGGAATAGAAGCGCTTGTTTTTACAGCCGGAGTTGGAGAAAATTCTTCTATGATACGCTCATTAGTCTGTAAAAGATTAGCGTTTTTGAATCTCAAAATCGATGACTGGAATAATAAAAACAATGAAACATTTCTGGAAACTGACGATTCGGCAGTAAAAGTGGCCGTGATCCCAACGAATGAAGAAGTAGTAATAGCCAGAGATGTTGTCAGATTAGGTTTTTGATTCGAGTATTCAAAAGAGGAGGGAAGAACAATTGTCGATTTCTAAGTTACTGAATATTCAGTACCCTATTTTAAAAGGGGTTATGGCACTGATATCCACTCACAAACTTGTCGCAGGGGTTTCCGAGGCAGGCGGGCTTGGAATTCTTTCCTCTATCAATCTGGAAGCAGAAGAATTGAGAGAGGAAATAAGATTAACTAGGGCTTTGACGTCGAAACCGATTGCAGTCAACTTGATGATGTTATCAAAAAACAGAGATCAGCAAGTTAAAGTCATTATTGAGGAGAATATTAAAATATTAACTGTAAGTGCAGGTTCTCCAGTGGTATACATGGAATGGTTAAAAGAAAATAATATTAAAGTGATACCTGTGGTTCATACCGTGCAAAAAGCCCTGGAAATGGAAAAAATTGGAGTAGATGCAATTATTGCGGAAGGCTCTGAATCTGGCGGCTATATTGGTGAATCTTCTACTATGACCTTGATTCCTCAAGTTGTCAGTCAGGTTAAAGTACCGGTGATTGCTGCTGGAGGAATAGCTGATGGCCGTGGACTTGTTGCAGCTTTTGCATTAGGCGCACTGGGTGTTCAAATGGGAACTCGATTTCTTGCAAGTGAGGAGTGCACAATTCCTCCAGGACTCAAATCAGCGTTACTGAAAGCTACGGATACCTCAACGATTGTAACTGGTCGTAAAAAGGGCGATGCTATCAGGAGCCTGAAAAATGAAATGCTCGAAAAATATGTCGACCTAGAATTTTCTGAAACACAAGAAGCTAACCTGGAAGAGCTTACTATCGGATCTTATAGAAGAGCAGTTGTAGAGGGCAACATCGAAACTGGCTCTTTAATGACTGGACAAGTTGCCGGGTTAATCACTGAAATCAAACCAGCTAAAGAAATTGTTGAAGAGATCATGAAAGAAGCTCATGATGTTAGAGAAAGTTTGAAAATTTGATTACTTAACTATTATCAAATAGATTAAAAATTAATTTTACAGACAGATAAATGTTTGTATTGCTTAATAGGACAGTATGACTTTATGTAATTATTAAAATATAAATTAGTTTTATACTACAAATTATGGAGGTAAAACAATGGATATCATTATACTATTATTGGCTTCTTTCGGAGGAGGGGTATTTGGGGCTCTTATCGGTGGGTTAGCAGCTTTTATTTTTACTGGAATCGCTGCTTTGATAGGTATTGCTATAGTATTGTCCGGTGGAGGAGATGCATTCTTATCTGAGGTAGCTTTTGGTCCGTTATTTGGTCCACATATCGCTTTTGCAGGAGGGGTTGCAGCTACAGCCTATGCTGGAAGAAAAACAGCCAGTAAAAACAGGAAGCTGAAAGAAGAAAAGAATCTTTCAGGGGCGGATGTCGTACTTGAAGATCATGAACTCATGAACGGGGAAACTGATGTAGAAAATGGTGCAGACATCACCAGTCCAATGTTTAAAACTATCGATCCAATCGTATTACTGATCGGTGGTGTTTTTGGAATGCTCGGTTTTGGAATCAACTATCTGTTCGCTACAGTATTGGCACTCCCGCTTGATACTATTGCACTGACAGTATTTGTATTAGGCGTCATTGCAAGATTTGCATTTGGGAAATCCGGCTTAACAGGCGTTTTTCCAGAAAATGAGGCTAAATTTAAATTCACTGGGGTAGGTATGCTGTTCAATGCGATTTGGGGTGCCTCTCTGGGAGGAGTAATGGGGTATATCGTATTGCTTACAGAAATTCCAAGTTTGGGATTTGCAATTTCAGCAACATCACTTATCTTTATATATTTTGGTCTGACATTTCCGGTTTCTCACCATGTTGCAATGGTAGCAGGAGTTGCGGCAATGACATTTGGAAATATTTGGATCGCTATCATATTTAGTATATTGGCTGTCATTTCTGGGGACATTATTCAGCGCTATACCAATACTTATGTGGATACTCACTTAGATATGCCAGCGACAGTCATTGCCTTATGGACATTTGTGATTCTTGGTTTATTATCGTAAAGGCCATATCAAATCTATATACTATAATAAAAAAAACAATCGAAGAGACTGCTACTATTGTGTAGTCCCTTCGATTGTTTTTAGTGATTCACCGTAATCTGAGGTTTGTTACAAGATCTCCTACTATTTTTACTGGCGCTGTTTTCTCAACATTTTTAGAAATCGATTTCATAGAGACTATCGTATTTTTGATTCTTTTACTGGAATAAAGTTCATGCAATTCCTGATCAAGATAAAGAGCAATCAGTTATGACCAGTCTACCTACTTATTGTTTGAGACGGTTAGGTTTTAAGAAAGGATTCTTCACTGGTCTGGATTTGTAAACCCCTGATAAATAACTCAAGTTTTGCAGTTGAATATCCAGGTTTAACCCTTGCGGTTATTGAAACTTCTTATAAATAATTATCAAAAAACACACAAAAAGACACCTCTCTTTGGTAAAATGTAGTCACCACAA
>NZ_BAAGPH010000020.1:0-23621 GCF_054784355.1 Alkalibacterium psychrotolerans
CACACAAAACGGGCATTGCCGATGTTCTGCAATACCTGAGCTTGTTGGTCTGGTTTAAGGGTTAATTGACCTTTTATGCCGACTAACATCGTGTGCATCCTCCTTGTGATGTGGTATACTTATTATACCACATATGATAAGTATATCACACTATTATAGCGCTTGACTAAAGTTAATGGAGGGCATACACATGTATACAAAAACACGGACAAATGTTTACCGCACCACTTACCACTTGGTCTGGGTGACCAAGTACCGTAAAGCGGTATTCACCACACACGAACGCCGGCAGGCGATGAAAGACTTCCTGCAGGTGACGGCTCAAAACAACGCCATCACCATACTGGAGAGTGAGGTCGTGGATGATCACATTCATATGGTGGTATCCTTTCCACCGAACAAGGCCATTAGTTCGGTCATGAAGGCATTAAAGGGCGCTTCTGCAAGGGACTGGTTTAAAGCCTACCCAGATACGAAGAAGGAGCTTTGGAAAGGGTCGTTATGGTNCAAAATAAAAAAGGCAGCAGCAGGAGGGATTACCCTTTCTGCTGCTGCCTCTTTATTATGCATTAGTTAGTGTCGTTGTCTTCAACCTGCTCATCTTGTCGTTCGATGACAATGGCATCGTCTTTTACCGTAGCCAGTATGACACCTGGGTTGGGATTGTTAAGGTAAAATTCTGCAATTTTATCTTCAATTTGTTCTTCAATAACGCGTCTCAATGGACGGGCACCCATTTTAGGGTCGTATCCTAAGTCAACCAGTTTCTCTTTTGCTTCCTGATCAACCTGAAGGGATATATTGTGCTGTTTCAAAGCATCATTGACATCACTAAGCATCAACTCAATAATATCAAGCAGATTTTCTTTCGTCAGTGAGTGGAATTCTACAATACCGTCAAAACGGTTTAGAAATTCCGGTTTAAAGTAGTCGTCCAGATGATTCAAAATGGAGTGCTGGCTGCCACTCATCTGTGCGCCGAAACCTACACTGGATTCCACGTTCGTAGTTCCGGCATTGCTAGTCATGATAATAATGGTTTCTTTAAAGTTAACTGTTCGACCTTGAGCGTCGGTTAAACGGCCATCATCCAGAATCTGAAGGAACATGTGTAAAACATCTGGGTGAGCTTTTTCCACTTCGTCTACTAAAATCAGACTGTAAGGATTGCGTCTGACTTTTTCAGTGAGCTGGCCAGCTTCATCATAGCCGACGTATCCTGGTGGAGAACCGATTAACTTAGATGTGCTGTGTTTTTCCATATATTCACTCATGTCAAGGCGGACATAAGCTTCCTTGCTGCCAAATAATTCAAGGGCCAGCGTTTTAGCCAGTTCGGTTTTACCCACACCGGTTGGTCCTACAAACATGAAGGAACCAATCGGTCTATTTTTCTGACGCAGTCCAATTCTATTACGTCTGATTGCTTTGGCAACTTTTCCTACCGCTTCATCTTGTCCAATCACATGCTTGCGCAGTGACTGATCCAAGTCTTTCAGCTGAGTCTGTTCTTTTTCTTTCAGTTCACCGACGGGAATACCCGTTTTAATCTCAATAATGTTGATGATGTCCTGCTCAGTTACCTCAGGCTGTTCGGATTCAGGTGTCTGCTGGTTCATCATGTCTTTATATTTGGCAGCCTGATCGCGGTAAAATGCCGCTTTTTCATAGTCTTCACTATCCAAGGCTTTTTGCTTGAGCTGATCAGCCTCTTGAATCTTTTCTTCAAGAGAAGCAGGGTCCACCGTCTGAATAGTCAGATTCTTCTTAGATCCGGATTCATCGAGTAAATCAATGGCTTTGTCTGGAAGAAAGCGGTCCTGGATATAACGGTGAGACAATTCTACTGCTGCATTAATTGCCTTGTCAGTATATTTGACGTGATGGTAATTCTCATATTGCTTTTGAATGCCTTTGAGAATAGTCAAAGTTTCTTCAAGTGTCGGTTCATTGACGCGGACCGGCTGCAGGCGACGTTCAAGTGCAGGGTCCTTTTCAATTTTTCTGTACTCATTAAGTGTTGTCGCGCCAACCATCTGCAGTTCGCCTCTAGCAAGAGCTGGTTTTAGAATGTTCCCTGCATCCATACTGCTGCCTTCAGCCGAGCCTGCACCGACTAGTTCGTGGACTTCGTCGATAAACAGGATAATGTCATCGGTCTCCCGTAACTCATTCATTAACTGCTGCATTCTTTCTTCGAATTGCCCTCTAATTCCAGTACCCTGAACAAGAGACGCCACGTCAAGTCGAATGACTTCTTTGTCCTGGAGTTTCTGAGGCACTTCACCGTTAACTATTTTGAGGGCGAGGCCTTCAACAATTGCTGTTTTACCCACGCCGGCTTCTCCAGTCAAAACGGGATTGTTTTTGGTTCGGCGATTGAGTATCTCAATGACACGTTCAATTTCTCTATCCCGGCCAATGACTGGATCAATTTTGCCGTCTTTTGCCATTTGAGTCAGATCCACACCGTATTCACCCAATAGACCGCCGCGGTTACCGCCTCTGGGTGGCTGGTTACCGTTTGAGAAGTTCTGCCTGCCGGGAGGGGTCTGGTTAGGCTGCTGGGGCTGTCTGCTTTGAGATAAGGCTCTGAATAAATCATCAAACTGATTGAAACCGAACGGATCAGACTGATTAGGCTGATTTAAGCGGCCATTTTGTTCCTGCTGTTTGATTTCCTGATAACATTTCTGGCAAAGGTCAATTTCTCTTCGCTGACCATTCACACTGGTTGTTAGATGAATTGTTGCGTTTCGTTCCATGCATCGTTGACATATCATTATTAGGACCTACCTTTCGTGTCTTCTTAATTTAATTATACTAAGTTAAATAGGAAAGGTCAGTTAATATACTTGTGATAAAACAAAATTGGTTTGACCAATACTGACCATTTCAAATTATAGTATACTCTGACCTTTGTTGACTTTCAAGTGAAGAAACTTTAATTTGTATAAAATAGTTGTAGCTATAGGGAAAACATGGTAATCTGTTAAAGAAGAAAGATTATCGTGCTGATATTTCACGGACATCTTTAAAAAGCCGTCCGTTTATGGAAATAGAGGCCGTATTAGTCTTTTCTACCATATACTTTTTTATCGAAAAGGAGAATTTACAATGGAAAAAAGAGAGTACAACGTAACAGCAGAAACAGGGATTCACGCACGTCCAGCTACACTACTGGTTCAGACTGCCAGCAAGTACAATTCAGATATTACTTTAGAATACAAAGGTAAATCTGTAAACTTGAAATCAATCATGGGTGTTATGTCCCTTGGTGTTGGTAAAGGCGCAGATGTATCAATTACAGCTGAAGGTGCTGATGAAAAAGAAGCAATCGAAGGTATCGACCAGACTATCAAGAACGAGGGAATGGCTGAATAATGACCTCTAAAGTATCTGGAATTGCCGCAAGTGATGGAATTGCGCAAGCTAAAGCATACTTGTTAATCGAACCGGACCTGACAGTTGAAAAAAAGAGTACTTCAGATGCTGACGCTGAAAAATCGCGTCTTTCTAAGGCAATTGAAGAATCTAAAGAGCAGTTGGCTAAGATTCGTGCGATTGCAGCTGAATCATTAGGTGAAGCAGAAGCTCAGGTTTTTGATGCACATACGATGGTATTATCCGATCCTGATCTAATTGATCAGACTCATGCAGTTATTGATGATGAAAAGGTTAATGCTGATTTTGCATTTAAACAGGTAACTGATAACTTTATCGCTATGTTTGAAGGTATGGAAGACAATGCGTATATGCAAGAAAGAGCGGCCGACATTCGTGATGTTAGAAAGCGTGTTCTTGCTCGTTTGCTGAATGTTACTCTTCCGTCTCCTGCTACTATAGAAGAAGAAGTTATTATTATCGCTGAGGATTTGACGCCTAGTGATACTGCACAGCTGAACAAGAAATATGTTAAGGCTTTTGTTACTGATATTGGAGGAAGAACCTCTCATTCAGCAATTATGGCTCGTTCATTGGAAATTCCAGCAATTGTAGGCACAAAAAATATTACCGAACTCGTTTCCGAAGACGACTATCTGATTGTTGATGGAATTGAAGGAGACGTTATCGTCAATCCATCAGATGACCAGGTAGCTGAATATGAGAAGAAAGCGAAGGACTTCGATGATCTAAAGAAAGAATGGGATCAGCTTAGAGATGAGCCTAGCTTGACTAAAGACGGTAAGCATGTTGAATTAGCTGCCAATATTGGCACACCTAAAGATCTTGAAGGTGTAAACAATAACGGTGGTGAAGGAATTGGACTTTACCGTACCGAATTTCTCTACATGGATTCGAATGAATTACCAACAGAAGATGATCAGTATGAAGCGTATAAGAAAGTTCTTGAAGGTATGGGAGACAGACCTGTCGTTGTCCGAACAATGGATATCGGTGGAGACAAAGAGTTGCCTTACCTTGAACTGCCTAAAGAAATGAATCCGTTCCTGGGTTACCGTGCTATACGAGTAAGCCTGGATCAGGATGCTATTTTCCGTACACAGCTGCGTGCCCTGTTGAGAGCTTCTGTACATGGTACGCTGCGTATCATGTTCCCAATGATTGCGACACTACCTGAATTCAGGGAAGCAAAAGCAATCCTGGAAGAAGAAAAAGCTAAGTTGATTGATGAAGGTGTTGAAGTATCTGATGCAATTGAAGTAGGAATTATGATTGAAATTCCTGCTGCTGCTGTGTTGGCTGACCAGTTTGCTAAAGAAGTGGACTTTTTCAGTATTGGTACAAATGACCTGATTCAATACACCATGGCTGCAGACCGCATGAATGAGCGTGTATCTTATCTCTATCAGCCATATAACCCGTCAATTCTGCGTCTGATTAAAGGCGTTATTGATGCTGCTCATAAAGAAGGCAAATGGGCAGGTATGTGTGGAGAGATGGCCGGCGATCAGATAGCTGTACCGCTTCTGGTAGGTTTAGGTCTTGATGAATTCTCAATGAGTGCGACAAGTATTTTAAAAACTAGAAGTCTGCTTAAAAAGCTGGACTCTAAGCAAATGAAAGAATTAGCCGATCAGGCTTTAACTGACTGTACAACAGTTGATGAAGTTATTGAACTGGTTAATCGTTACACCGCAGAATAATTTAACAGATTGGACCTCCGGGTTCAATCTGTTTTAGTATAATCTGAAATTGAGGTGAGTTTATGATGAAGATTGGATTTGTAGGAACAGGTGTTATGGGACAGTCTATTGTTAGACATTTACTCGAAGCTGGCAATCAGGTCTTTATTTACACTAGGACCAGGAAAAAGGCAGAAAGTCTGATAGAAGAAGGGGCTAGGTGGTGTGATACACCTAAAAAAGTAGCTAAAGAGGCAGATTTAATCTTTACTATGGTTGGCTACCCCTCAGATGTGGAAGACGTATATTATGGTAATAACGGGCTCTTCCAGTCGGACAGTGCAAATAAAATCTTTATTGATTTGACAACCAGCACTCCAACTCTTGCTGAAAAAATCTATGACACAGCTGTCAGTAGAGGAGCCAGTGCAATAGATGCACCGGTATCCGGAGGCGATTTAGGTGCTCAAAAAGGAACGCTGACGGTTATGGCCGGTGGAGAAGAGACCGTCTTTAATAAAGTCCGTCCAGTCATTGAGCTGTTCTCCAGTAGCCTTATGCTTCATGGGGGACCGGGTAGTGGGCAGCATACAAAAATGGCTAATCAGATTATGGTGGCCGGTACGATGACAGGACTGAGTGAAATGCTGGCCTATGCCAATAAGGCAGGGCTGGACCTTGAAAAAGTAATAGAGACATTGAGTGGAGGGGCAGCTTCCAACTGGTCATTGCTCAACTACGGTCCACGTATACTAAAAGAGGATTATTCACCAGGATTCTTCGTCAAGCACTTCGTTAAAGATCTTAAAATTGTGCTGGATGAAGCGGAAAAAATGAACCTGAACCTTCCTTCTACACAGTTAGCATTTAAATTATACAAAGAATTATCAGATGATGGTTACGAAAACAGTGGAACGCAGGCGTTGATTAAATTATGGTGGAAAATGTAATCTCAATAAGTAAAAAAGGCGATTATCTCTTCTCGAGATAATCGCCTTTTAGATTGAAAGAGAGCTCAATTGTCTCCTAGTTTTTCGTCAAATAGTCAGTCAGACGGTTCATGGCTTCTTCAATGTCACTTAGGCTGGCTGCGTAGCTGATTCTGACATAGCCTTCTCCAGCTTCACCAAAAGCACTTCCGGGAATGAGCGCCACACGTGTATGCTTGGCCAAATTGTAGCAGAAGTCATGGCTGTTATCGCTGAAGTGTTCTGGAATTTTAGCAAAAATGTAAAAGGCACCTGTCGGAGTGGCGATGGTAAAATCCAGTGCCGATAAGGCCTCGACAACGACATCTCTTCTTTTCTTGTACTGCACTCTCATATCATGTGCATCATTTTTCCCTTTAGTCAGTGCTTCGATTCCAGCATATTGCGTAATGCTGGATGCGCTGGTAACTAAAGACTGGTGGACTTTGACAATTTGTTCGGTAATAAACGCCGGAGCAAAAATTAAGCCTAATCGCCAGCCAGTCATGGCATGCGATTTGGAAAGTCCGTTGATTACGATGGTCTGTTCTCTGAGATGCTCTCCCAAGGATGTAAAATCCTCTTCATAAACAATCTCGCTATAGATTTCATCACTGATGGCCAGCACGTCAGGATAGTTTTCCAGTACGGTGGCCAGTTCCTTCACTCGCTCTTTTGACCAGGTTGTACCTGTCGGGTTATTGGGAGAATTAAAAATGACAGCTTTTATAGTATCCTTGTGTTCTTCTATTGTCTGTTTAAGCACATCTGGACTGACCTGAAAATTGGTCAGGGAAGTATCAATAAAAACAGGAACGGCTTTAGCTTGTCTGACTAAAGATTCATACAATGAAAAATAAGGGGAAGGTATGATAACCTTGTCGCCGGGATTCAAAATGCTAATCAGGGAACAGGCGAGGGCCTCAGTGGCGCCTACAGTGGCAATCACTTCTGTTTCAGGATTGTAATGGAGATTATATTTTTCCTCGACGAACTGAGATGCAGCCTCTCTTAACTGCAGATAGCCTGCAGTTTGAGTATAGAATGAGAAATTTTCATCTATTGCTTTTTTTGCTGCTTCTTTTACATGCTGGGGCGTTGGGAAGTCAGGCTGCCCCAAAGTAAGCCGAATTAAATCACCAAACTCAGACACGCTCTCATCAAACTGTCTGATTTGAGATATTTCTGCATTAAGTACTTCATTATTGAACATACGCGCTAGTTTATTCATAAATGGCAATCTCCTTTTGTATTTTTTACAGTTTAGCATACGAATAGGCACGCTACAAAGAAATAGTTAAGACTTTTTGTGTCCTTTATCAATTAAAAGCAGAGATTCGTACTAAAAGCATAGGACAATTACTGTAATTTACTACGAAATCTGTTAGAATAGTAGAGTAAATAGAATAGACGCAGGAAGGGGAAAGCCGATGAAACCATCCCAGCTGATACCGATAATTCGTAGATTAGACGCGATGCGTGAAGACCAATCTGACGAAGTGCAAATTCGCCGGTTTGAAAAAGACGGAAAAGAACAGTGTATCGTGAGATATGACAGCAAATCAAAAATGTTTGAACTGGAAGATCGTACAACTCAGCAAACATATGAGTTTGACAACATTGATTATGTTGCAGTTGAAATTCTCGAACTTGTTCAACCCGCTACATCTACTGAAGAATAAGAAGTGCACAAAAGGAAGTGCTTTGTGTGCTTCCTTTTTTTTAGAAAAAATCATTCCCCTATACTATTCTGAACACGAAGGAGGAAGTGGATGCTGAACAGTTTTAAACCGACATGGATGGTCAAGTCCATCTACCAGATATCACCAGAAGAACTGAAAAAAGAAAATATCAAAGCCGTTTTAACAGATCTGGATAACACTCTGATAGCCTGGAATAATCCGGAAGCAACGGAAGAAACCATAGAGTGGATAGAACTGATGAAAGAAAATAATATTAGAGTCATTATTTTATCCAATAATAACCGTAAAAGGGTTGGGAAAGTAGCCAGTATTCTTGAGCTGGATTTTATTCCCAATGCGTTAAAGCCATTTCAGAGAGGGTTTAACAAAGCACTATCCGAATATGACTTATCAAAAGACGAAGTACTTATGGTCGGAGATCAGGTTATCACAGATATTAAAGGAGCCAATCATGCTGGAATAAAAAGTGTTTTAGTTCAGCCTATTCTTGACTCAGATGCCTGGAATACCCGCTTGAACCGCTTTGTAGAACTGAAAATAATGACGTATTTATTGAAAAAAAACCCGGATTTAAAATGGAGAGGAAATTTACATGACAGACAAAGACAGCAGTAACAGTTTGCAGTGTATCGGGTGCGGCGCGGTCCTGCAAAGCGATGATGAGTCAAGATCTGGCTTTATTCCTGCTAAAGCACTGGAGAAGGCTCAGGAAGAAGCGGTATACTGCAAGAGATGCTTCAGGTTAAGGCATTATAATGAAGTGCAGGATGTCGAATTAACCGATGATGACTTTTTGAATATGCTTCATGAGTTGAATGAGACCAATGCACTAATAGTGAATATGGTTGATATTTTTGACTTCAACGGCAGTGTTATATCTGGTATACAGCGTTTTGCCGGCAGTAATCCGGTCATCATCGTTGGAAACAAAGTGGACCTGCTGCCTAAATCTTTGAAAAAATCTAAAATGAGACAATGGTTATTTGAGCAGTCTCATTTAAATGGCATTAGACCGGAGGAAGTTTTCTTGATCAGCGCTTTGAATCAGGATGATGTAAAAGGCTTGATGGAAGATTTAGAGAAGTTAAGAAAAGGTAGAGATATTTATATAGTTGGAACGACAAATGTTGGTAAATCAACATTAGTTAACAAGATAATCAGCATTGCAACAGATGAAGACAATGTGGTGACGACATCTTATTTCCCAGGAACAACATTAGGGAAGATTGAAATTCCTTTAGATGATAAAAGAGTTTTAGTTGACACCCCGGGTGTCATACAGTCTGCGCAGCTTTCGTATTATCTTAAACCTGAAGAAATAAAAGTAGTGACTCCTAGAAAAGAGATTAAACCTAAGAGCTATCAGTTAAACCCCAGCCAGACATTATTTTTTGCCGGACTGGCACGCTTTGATTATATCAAAGGCGAAGGAAAACAGTCTTTCGTGACATACTTGTCTAACGACTTGTATATTCACCGGACTAAGACAGACAAGGCAGACGAACTTTACAAGAATCAGCTGGGCGAACTGCTTGCACCTCCAGCTAAAGAGAATAGTCACTCCTTGCCTGAATTGAAACGCTTTGAATTTACGACAACGCAACCTGCGGATATCGTTTTTTCAGGACTCGGATGGGTATCTGTGGATCAGGCTGGTACGAGAGTAGCCGGCTGGGCTCCTAAAGGCGTCGACGTCATCATGCGAAAAAAACTTGTATAAGTAAAGAAAGGGATAATTATGAAATTAACCGGAAAGCAAAAGAGATTTTTAAGAGCAAGAGCCAATGACATGTCACCTTTATTCCAAATAGGGAAAAACGGATTGACTGTAGAAATGGTGAAAGAGTTTGAAGACTCATTGGAAAACAAGGAATTGATGAAAGTGCAATTACTTCAGAACACAGATGTCACTACAAGTGAAGCTAAGCAGTTTATCGAGGAGCACTCAAGTATTACGGTTGTTCAGACCATAGGTAAAGTGCTGGTCTTATTCATGCCTGCTTCCGAAGAAAAGTACCAGTACTATTCATCAGATTTACCAAAATCTAATTAGTTGAGGTGTGGAGAGTGAGCCCTGTTACTTCTAAAACAATTGAACCCGAAGTGCTTATTGAAAAAATCGAGACGTATTCTGCTGATAAAATCGGCCTGTTTGGCGGATCCTTTAATCCGCCGCATATCGGTCATTTAATTATTGCTGAACAGGTCAGGGATCAATTAGGATTGGAAAAGATACACTTTTTGCCTTCCTATTCACCTCCTCACAGCAATGGGAAGACCACCATCGATTATAAGTATAGAATCGACATGCTTAAGCAGACGCTACAGGATGACGATGCCTTTGAAATAGATTTGACTGAGATACATCGCAGAGGAAAAAGCTACACTTACGATACTGTAAAAGAGCTGAAAGAGAAAAACCCGGATACTGAATACTATTTTATTATTGGTGCGGATATGGTAGAAGACCTTCCTAACTGGCATAAAATCGATGAACTAGTCACATTGGTCCAGTTTGTAGCGGTCAACAGACCGGGGTATACCCTGCACACGCCTTATCCGGTAATAATCTTGGATGTGCCGAACATTGCGATCAGCTCAAGTCTGATACGTCATAAAGTTCATGAGGGAACATCGATTAAGTATTTGGTTGCACCTGAGGTTAATACCTATATTGAGAATGAAGGATTGTATAAAGATGATTAATAAAACAATCGAATACTCCAGTCGTTATACTGACTTATCACGAAAAGAGCTGGCTGAAGTAATGGAGCTGACTCTAAGCAGGCGACGATACAAACACGTTATGCGAGTGGAAAAGACAGCCCTTCATCTAGCAGAATTGTATGATGTGGACAAGGAAAAAGTGAGCATTTCAGCTATAGCGCATGATTATGCTAAAGAGCGGTCAGATGAGGAAATGATGGATCTGATTATCAGCGAGAACCAGGACCTCGAAATGCTTCAGTTTGGCAGTAATATCTGGCATGGACCTATCGGAGCTGTCCTGTTGAAAAATGAATTTAACATTACGGACGATGACATTCTTGAAGCGGTTAAGTACCATACAATTGGTGCTCCCAAAATGAGCAAAGTGGCCCAGATTATTTATGTCGCTGATTTCATTGAACCGAATCGATCTTTTAAGGGTGTGGAGAAAGCGAGAAAGTTGTCTGGAAAGAATCTTGAAGAAACTCTGGCCTTTATTGCCAGGCACACACTGAAGAATTTAATCAAACGCAATATGAAGGTTTACCCCAAGGCTATAGAAACATACAATGCCTGGGCTGTAACTAACAAGGAGGAAAATAATGACCCGTTCGTCTATTGAAGTTTTAGAATATGTAGTAAAAACAGCTGACTCAAAATTTGCAGAGGATATTGTTGCGCTTGAGATGAAAGATGTTTCTTTACTGGCTGACTACTTTGTTATTACCCACGCCAATAGTGAAAGACAATTGGATGCCATTGCTAAAAGTATACTGGATGCAGCTGATGAACACGATCAGCCTGTTAAACGCGTTGAAGGAAAAGACAATGGCAAGTGGGTCTTAATCGATTTGGGAGATGTCATCATTCATCTATTCAGTGAAGAGGAAAGAGACTTTTATAATCTTGAAAAACTATGGTCAGACGCTGAACAAGTTGATGTAAGTGATTGGTTAGGCTAATGAGTTACAACTGGTTTGCTCAGATTTATGATGAGCTTATGGATGATAGCTTATACCACAAATGGCTAACCTATACGGCTGAAAGAATTTCCCCAAGTGACACAATACTTGAACTCGGTTGTGGTACCGGTATATTAGGTATTATGCTGACTAAGGCCGGTTATGATTTGACAGGACTGGATTTATCTGAAGAAATGCTGAGCCTTGCTTATGATAGACAAATTGAGGAAGATACTTTTTTCCCTCTGATTCAAAGGGATATGAGAGATTTATCTGAGTTGCCGGAATACGATTCGGTTATCTGCTATAGCGACGCCTTGTGTTATATGACAGATGAGCAGGAACTATTGACTGTCTTTAAAGAAGTTCAGTCTTCTTTGGAATCAGAAGGTGTGTTTTTATTCGATGTACACTCCGTTTATAAAATAAGTGAATTTCTGGAGACATCTTTTCATGCTGAAGTCGAAAATATTTTCTTTGCCTGGGACAGCTATGAGGGAAACCATCCTCATTCAGTCGAACACCATTTGAGTTTCTTTGTGCATACAGAATTAGATAAATATCAACGGTTCGAAGAGATTCATAAAGAAAGAACCTACCCTCTAGAAACGTATAGAGATTTGCTTGAGAAAGCCGGCTTTAGGACTGTGGAAGTGACGGCTGACTTTGGAGAAAAGATAACTGAAAAGAGCAGGCGCTGGTTTTTCGAAGCGAGAAAGTAAGGAGAATGGCATGAAAGCGTGCGGTATAGTAGCTGAATACAATCCTTTTCATAATGGACATGCCTACCAGTTAGAAGAAGCACGAAAACAAACTGGAGCAGATGTCATCATTGTTGTCATGAGCGGGAATTTTCTCCAGCGTGGAGAACCGGCAATTATTGATAAATGGTCTCGCGCAGAGCTTGCTTTAAAAGCTGGTGCAGATTTAGTGGTTGAGCTACCTGTAGATTTTAGCGTACAGCCTGCTGATTTCTTTGCCGAAGGAGCAGTAGCTATCTTAAACGCGCTCGGATGTGATGTGATTAGTTTTGGCAGTGAACTGGGTAATAGTGAAGCGTTCAAGCAGGCAGCAGAAGACTACCTGGAAAACGAGCAGACGATTAATGAAACATTCAAATCACAAATGAAACAGTCGGAGCACTATGCTAAAAACTTTTCTCGTGTCCTTAAAGGTCTCTATAAAGATTTTCCTGTAGATTTAAGCCAGCCGAACAACGTGCTGGGCTTTTCCTATGCCAAGGAGATTACCAGAAACCAGTACCCGATGCTTCTCCACACAGTCAAGCGCTTGCACTCTGACTACCATGAAGACAGTCTCAATCCGTCATTGGCCATAGGGAGTGCGACAGCCATCAGAAAAGTATTGAATGACCAAAGTCAGGACTGGGGACGAGTGAAGAGTTATGTTCCTAAAGAAACCTTCGAGATGCTGCAGTCAGAAAAGTTAGTGACCTGGGATGATCTCTTTCCTTATCTACGGTATCAGATTACTCTTCAGTCAGTATCTAATCTTCTTGACATTTATTTGATGGAAGAGGGGCTTCAGTACCGGATAAAGGAAAAGATAGGGGAAGCTGCCTCCATGACTGAGTTTCTGGAACGTCTGAAAACCAAGCAGCTGACCTGGACACGACTCCAGAGAATCTGTTACCATATTCTAATGAACAATAAAAAAGCGGATATGAAGTTTCGCCAGCAGAAAATATCAACTGTCCGCCTATTAGGATTTAACTCTAACGGACAAAAGTATATGAATGAAAACAAGGATAAATTCGGTGTGACGATTGTGTCAAATATCAGAAAGAAACAGGCAGACATGTTTTACGAAGATATTAGGGCGGGACTGGTCTACAGACTGGCATCGGTTAACGAAATAAAACACCAGGATTATTATAGAAAGCCTGTAAAATTGATTGACAAGTAGGCTGGAAACCAGTATAATTATTTTTGTTGTCCACGTATAACCTGATGCGGCTACACAACACGAGTGCCTATGGTTACATTAACAAAAAAGTACCGACGCACAATGAGGTGAAAGTCAATGAAATTAAAATGGGCATTAAACGAATTAAAGAAATATCAGGATGAAATGCTTACTTTAGATGGCACTGCTGATTTGGAACAGTCACTAAAGGAAAGAGATGAAGAAATACTGGCTTGCGATGCTGTATCTATAAAAGGTTCTGTAGAAGTTGACAAGGACGGCGTTTATTACGCTGATTTATTCTTGAATACGAATGTCACATTGCCTTCTTCAAGATCGCTGGAACCTGTAACTGTTTCCTTATCCATTCCATTTTCTGAAATATATTTATCCCCACAGTCACCTGTTACAGTTGACTCATTTACAGAGGGAGAAATTGTGGAAGAATTAACTGCAGATGTTCTGGATTTGCAGAAACCAATCGAAGATGCTATTTTATCTAATAAATCTACTCAAGTATTTACTGAAGAAGAATTGAAATCAGATGAAATGCCTAGCGGTAATAACTGGGACGTTGTGGGGGAAGAAACCCACTTGAGCCAACCATCTAGAAAGTCTGATGATGGCGAAGGCGACCCACGATTTGCAGCGCTGAAAGATCTTTTTAAAGAAGATGATGAGTAGAAATTGAATCGAGAATCGAATCCTTTTAAGGAGGTGTGTTGGAAAATGGCAGTACCTAAAAGAAGAACATCTACTAGCAGAAAAGCAAAAAGACGTACTCATATCAAATTGGATCTTCCAAACATGAGTGATTGTCCAAATTGTGGTGAAGTAAAACGTAATCACCACGTATGCTCAGCTTGCGGATTTTACGCAGGTAAAGAGGTTATCAGCAAAGAAGGTTAATTCTTTGGTGTAATCAATTAGAAACAATGGATTTAAGCGTTTATGGGTTATCCCATAGACGCTTTTTCTGATACAATCTAAAAAAACGGATGGAAGTGAATCTATGGATATGACTATAAGTGACGGTTTCTGGTGGTTTTTTTACTTTTTGCCCATTATACTATTACTTTTTTCAAAAAAAATGAACAGGCAATTTAAACTTGTGAGATTGACGGTTAGAGTAGTAGACATCCTGATTCCTTATTTAATCATTGTTAATTATATATCTGTCCAGCTGCTTTTCGGTCTCAACAGTATTCCTTACATAATCATTCTCTTGTCTTTAAGTGGAATGCTGATAGCCTCTCATCACACATTCAAAAAACACAGTCTGAATTTTTATGTCTTCTTTAGATTGTGGTGGCGTGTTGTTTTTTTAATTTTAATTTTCCTTCATGCGTTTATTGGCATATGGGTTATACTTTCTTATGTAGTGTAAAGTAATTTAACTAAAGCCCTGACTCGGGTTAACACTCCGGGTCAGGGCTTTTTTCTATACAAAATGTAAGGGTTTAAGTTTTTTCTTTACAATTCTGTTTTATTTGGGAAATGGTGTGGTACAAAGTGGGGCGTTGTGGTAGACTTAGCCTTATAAGTGGGGAGAGGGGGCAGTGAAATGTTATTAGGCGAATACAAGCATAATATCGATGCAAAAGGTCGGTTGATAATACCTTCCAAGTTCAGAGATGATTTGGGAGAACATTTCATTGTGACTCGCGGGCTGGATGGCTGTCTCTTCGGTTATCCGATGGAAG
Organism: Alkalibacterium psychrotolerans; assembly: GCF_054784355.1. Classification (NCBI taxonomy): domain Bacteria; kingdom Bacillati; phylum Bacillota; class Bacilli; order Lactobacillales; family Carnobacteriaceae; genus Alkalibacterium; species Alkalibacterium psychrotolerans. Next base: position 15,059 of record NZ_BAAGPH010000020.1, read on the forward strand.
AGTGGCATACACTTGAAGCCAAACTTAAACAGCTTCCCTTGGCAAAAAAAGAATCTCGAGCGTTCACCCGTTTTCTTTATTCAGCTGCAACAGAGTGTTCGCTGGATAAACAGGGACGGATTAACCTTCCCAATACATTGATAAATCATGCTTCAATTGAGAAAAGCTGTTACATCATAGGCGTCTCTGACAGAATTGAAATATGGAGCGAAGAGAAATGGACAGAATTTTCTTCAGATGCTAACGATTCATTTGAAGAAATTGCAGAAGAAATGATTGACTTTGGCTTTTAAACTGGGGGACTAATAATGACAGAATTTGAACACGACACAGTCTTACTGAATGAAACAGTTGAAGGCTTAAATATAAAACCTGATGGAATTTATATTGACTGTACCTTAGGTGGAGCGGGTCACACGTCTCTTATCCTCAGCCAGTTAAATGAAAATGGGCATTTGTACTCCTTTGATCAGGATATGACAGCCATAAACAATGCAGAAAAATTATTGCGCGAAGAAGTTGATAAAGGTAAACTCACTTTTATTCACTCGAATTTCCGTAATATAAAAAGTGAAATGTTAGCTCTTGGCGTAACGAAAGTAGATGGTATTCTCTATGACCTAGGAGTGTCTTCGCCTCAGTTGGATGTGACGGAGCGTGGCTTCAGTTATCACAAAGAGGCTCGACTAGACATGAGGATGGATCAGAGTCAGGAGTTGACGGCGCATGACATTGTCAACAATTGGGAATACAGTGATTTGGTTAGAATATTCTTTAGGTACGGAGAAGAGAAGTTCTCGAAACAGATAGCCCGAGTCATTGAAGCCGCTAGAAAGAACAAAACCATTGATACGACTCAAGAACTGGTGGAGTTAATTAAAGAGGCTATTCCTGCTCCGGCAAGACGTAAAGGTGGTCATCCGGCTAAACGAGTGTTCCAGGCACTTAGAATTGCTGTTAATGATGAGCTGGGATCTCTGGAAGATTCACTGGAAGCCGCAGTCGAGTTGCTTGCTTTAAACGGACGAATCAGCATTATTACGTTTCATTCGCTGGAAGACAGGATTGTTAAGCAGTTATTCAAGAGCTACTCCAAGCTTCCCGAGCTTCCAAGAGGGTTACCGATTATCCCGGACCAGCAGATGCCGATTATAAAACTGGTCAATAAAAAACCGATTATACCGAGTGATGAAGAAATTGAAGCGAATAATCGTGCAAGAAGCGCAAAATTGAGAATAGCTGAAAAACAGAGACTATAATTAGCCGAATGTAAAAGAGATAGGAGTGAATGATGATGCAGGATAATTTAGCAAGACAGATGGAAAGTCAGGTTAACCATCTAAATCAGCCTCAACCGCGTCACGAACCGGAAAAGATACATAACCCTCAGCCGTTACAAAAAGGGTACACACGATTGGAAGCGGCTGTTGTCAGTTTCTTTGGACTTGTTTTATTTGGATTGGCTGTTGCACACATTGTTTTGACGATACAAGTGTCAACAGTGAACCGAACAATTCAGGATATGGAGTCTCAGGCAATTGTCACACAGATTGAGATTGAAAATCATGAACAGAAAGTGCAGGAGTTATCCAGATACGATCGTGTCTACACTATTGCGCGCCAGCATAATTTGGAAATGAATGAGGAACAAATCAGGAATGTATTCAGATGAAGCAGATAAAGAAAAAAGTGAAAGAGTTCTCGCCTTTTAAAAACAGAAAATTCATAGCTATTTTTCTCTATGTTTTATGTTTTGTTCTTTTTTTTTCGCTCTTCTTTAGATTTACCTGGATTATGGTCAGAGGCGAGGTAAATGGGGAAGATTTGCATCAGAATGTGGAACGGTTATATACCCGAAACAGTATGCTTCAGGCAAGAAGAGGGACTATTTATGACAGAAACGGCAACCCTATTGCTATAGATGCAACGTCCTACAAAATGATTGCAGTTCTTACCGATGAGTGGTCGACACCTAGTCGTCCTCAGCATATAGAGAGACCTGAAGAAGTCGCTCAAGTACTTTCTGGACATTTGGCGATGAGTCAGGATGATATTTATGCTAGATTAGTATTGGATAACAGTCAGGTGGAATTCGGTCGTGCCGGGAGTAACTTGACGTTTGAAACAATGAGTGCAATCAAAGAAGACCTGCAGCAGGAAGAATTGACGGGCATAACATTTGAAGAAAGCAGAAGCAGACTGTATCCAAACGGAACATTCGCTTCGCACACTATAGGTTTGGCTCAGACAGATTCTGAGGACAGAAATCATCTGGTTGGTGTGATGGGTCTTGAAAAAGAATATGACGATATATTAAGCGGAGAGAATGGCTGGAGGAGATACCAGCGCGATCGATTCGGCTATGTCATACCCGGTCAGGAAATTGAAGAAGAACTGCCAGTACATGGAGAAGATATTAACCTGACAATAGATAGACGCATCCAGATTTTTCTGGAAAGTATAGTGGAAGAAGTGAATAAAGAGCATTCACCTAAATACATTACAGCTAACCTGATGCATGCTAAAACAGGTGAAATACTAGCGACTTCTCAGCGCCCCACGTTTAATGCAACCACATTGGAAGGTATTGACCAGTCTTGGCAGAACCTGCTTACAGAATATACCTTTGAGCCGGGTTCAACATTGAAAGTCATGACTTTAGCGGCATCTATAGCTGAGGGAACGTTTCACCCCCATGATTATTTCAAATCAGGAAGAATACAAATAGGCGGAGGAGTCGTGCGTGACGTCCGACCGGAAGGCTGGGGAACGATTACTCACCTGGAAGGTCTTGCCCGCTCAAGTAATGTCTCTTTTATCCACCAGGTAGAAGAAATGGGTCTGGACACGTGGAAAGACTATCTTGATAATTTCGGCTTTGCCCAGCGAACAGGTATATCAATGGCCGGAGAAGCGAGAGGAAGCATTCCTTACGAATACCCTTTGGATAAATTTAACACCTCCTTCGGTCAAGGAATATCCGTGACACCAGTTCAGATGCTGCGGGCATTCTCAGCAATTACCAATGATGGGGTGATGGTGAATCCGCATGTCACGAAAATAGAGAGTAATCATAATAGAGAAGATGATATGACAGCAACTGAAAGCAGTGAAAAGCAAGTGATTTCAAAAGAGACCGCAGCACAGACACTTAATTATTTGAAGGAAACTGTTTATGGAGAAGGTGGAACAGCCCGGAACTATGACGTTGAAGGGTTTGATATAGCAGCCAAGACAGGGACCGCTCAAATATTTGATCCTGAAACCGGGGGCTACATGACTGGCGAAGCAAATTTCCTTTATTCAGTAGTCGGAATGGCACCTGCAGATGATCCTGAACTGATATTATATGTTACTATTCAGCAGCCAAAACTGAATGGAACCATCACTCACGGAAGTCAGGCAGTTCAGAAAATTTTTAATCCTGTGATGAAACGTGCTCTTGAATACTATTCGGCGGGGAAAGAAAACCCTACTGATGCTCAGGATTTTGACGAAGAAGTGGTATCTTATATTGATGAAGATACTCAGGAAATAAAGCACAGACTTGAAGAAGAAGGTCAAGTCTACAGTGTGATTGGAACAGGCGACCGCATAGTTCAGCAACATCCAAATCAGGGAGCGTACGAAGATAAGTCACGAAGAGTACTATTGTTGACTAATGGAGCGATGACTCTGCCTGACTTAACTGGCTGGTCACGTAACGAGCTCATTCGGTTCGCTGAGATGACTGGAGTCGATCTTACTATCAACGGTGAAGGGTTTGTAGTCGAACAGGATATACCGACTGGTTCTTTTATTGAAACAGGTACTGAAATAATGGTACAATTGTCTTCGAATTTAGATTGATGAGAAAGGACTAGTTTTGTGAACAGTTTATACCTATTGTTAGCTTTAAGTTTAAGTGGCTTCATAGCCATTATCCTGATGCCACTGGTTATCCGTTATTTTAAGGAGAAACAGTTGGGTCAGACAACCAGGGAGGAAGGTCCCTCCTGGCATGGCGTGAAATCGGGCACACCCACTATGGGAGGCGTGTCGATACTAATTGCTGTTAGTGTGAGTTCCTTCCTGTTGAGTTTTTTTGTAGAGGAACATCGGTTACTGACCCTTCTGCTTGTTTTCATTTTTATAGTCTTTGCCCTCATCGGGTTTGTAGATGATTATATAAAAGTTGTGATGAAACGTAACCTTGGATTGACTAGCAAGCAGAAATTACTTGGACAAATAGCTGGCGCAGTGTTGTTCTATTTCGGGATTAACACGATGATTCCTGCTCAGGCAATTCAATTGCCGTTTGATTATTCATTAAATATAGGCCTATTTTACAGTCTGTTTGTAGTATTCTGGCTTGTAGGATTTTCTAATGCTACAAATTTAACAGATGGAATAGATGGTCTGCTTGCAACCACAGGTACCATCGCTTATGCAACATACACTATCATAGCTGTCTGGCAGAATCAGTGGGCCGTTGCCGTGTTTACAGCAACAGTCATGGGGTCGCTTATCGGGTTCTTTTTATTCAACAAAAAACCCGCAAAGATTTTCATGGGAGATGTCGGTTCTTTAGCCTTAGGGGCTGGACTGGCAGGCGCATCTATTATTCTTAATCAGGAATGGACACTCCTCCTTATTGGACTGATTTTTGTAATAGAGACAGCCAGTGTCATGCTGCAAGTGACCTCTTTTAAAACAAGAGGGAAACGTATCTTCAAGATGAGCCCTATCCACCATCACTTTGAGATGACAGGGTGGGGTGAGTGGAAAATAGTTATTATCTTTTCACTCATTACGTTAATCAGCAGTGCAGCTGCACTCATTATGATATAACTAATAAAGCTGGTAGTAGTTTTCTACTTCCAGTTTTTTTAGATTACCTGTAGAATAAGTAAAAACTAACCACGTTATGGGGAGCTTTCTATGAAAAACAAAAATAATTACCAAAATAAGCATGTACTCGTCTTAGGCCTCGCTGTGAGTGGATTTAGTGTGGCTAAATTACTCCACAATTTAGGATCTGTCGTCACCGTTAATGATTATAAGGACCTTAAGGGAGACAGCAAGGCTATTGAGTTAGAACAGTTAGGCATTTCAATAGTCTCAGGAGGTCACCCGGCCTCATTGTTAAATGAACCTCTGGATTTAATTGTAAAAAACCCAGGTATTCCTTACACAAATCCATTGATACAAGAAGCAGGAAAATTAAACATTCCTATCGTAACTGATGTGGAGGTTGCTTATGACATTACCGAGTCTCCTATCATTGCCATAACAGGTACCAATGGAAAGACAACGACGACCAAAATGATTGAAGCGATACTGAAAACGAAAACCGATGCGGGAAATGTCTACTCAGTTGGAAATATTGGTATACCGGTAAGCGACATCGCTAAAGATTCTTCAAGTGAAGATACCCTTTTGATGGAGACATCCAGCTTTCAGTTAATGGGAACACGTAAATTTAGACCGTCTATAGCTGTGTTCACAAATATTCATTCTGCACACCTTGATTATCATGGTTCCCGTAAAGAATATGTAGAAGCCAAATTAAATATTACCCGTAATCAGGCAGAAGAGGACTATCTTATATACAATCATGATCAGATGGAACTGACTGAGCTGATTTTAAGCACCAGCAAAGCCCAACTTATTCCTTTTTCCAGAAAAGATAAATTGACTAACGGAGTTTACCTGAATGAAAACAGCATCTATTACAACAAGGAAAAAGTCATAGATGTGGATGACATTGCCCTGCCAGGCAATCACAATTTGGAAAACGCATTGGCGGCCATTGCAGTAGCCAAGTTACGACATATTAAAAATGAAGACATACGAGACGTTTTGAGGAACTTCCATGGCGTAGAGCATCGTCTTCATTTCGTGGGAGAAGTAAATGAACGAAAATTTTACAATGACTCTAAAGCAACGAATTCATTGGCCACAATTAATGCTCTGGAGGGATTCGATAGTAAAGTACTGCTGCTGGCAGGGGGACTTGACCGTGGAGATAATTTTGAGGACTTACTTCCAGTTTTCAGAAAGCACGTTAAGGCGCTGTTCACGTTTGGAGAAACAAATCAAAAGCTATCAGATATCGGCAGGCAGGCTGGTGTCGACCTCGTTTCTGTGCAAGACACCTTAGAGGAATGTGTGGATGGAGCTTTTAATGCCAGTCAGGAAAAAGACGTAATCTTGCTTTCTCCTGCTTGTGCCAGCTGGGATGCGTATACTGATTATCAGGAGCGGGGACAGGACTTCATTAATTCAATCGAAAAAATAAAAAACAGCAGCAAAAAAGGAGAGTAAGCACCTAGTGCACATACAATGAAAATTTTAGTAACAGGCGGCGGTACAGGAGGACACATTTATCCTGCACTCGCCTTAATTAAACGAATTAAAGAAACCCATACAGATGCTGAATTCCTATATGTCGGTACCTACAGAGGACTCGAAAGCACAATTGTTCCAAAGCAGGGCATAGATTTCGAACCTCTTAAAGTAGAAGGCTTCAAAAGAAAGCTGAATATTGAAGGCATTACCTATAATGTGAAGACGGTCTGGTACTTTATCCAAGCAATCAGAAAAGCCAGGAAGATCATTAAAACATTCAAGCCCGATGTAGTTATCGGTACGGGAGGGTATGTCAGTGCACCAGTTTGCTACGCAGCTTCTAAGCTAGGCATTCCTACCATCATACATGAACAGAACAGTGTGGCTGGTATTACTAATAAGTTTTTGGCCAAACATGTTTCCAAAGTGGCCATCTGTTTTGAAGATGCTCGAGCTCAGTTTAAAGACAATCAAGATAAAGTGGTATTCACCGGAAATCCTCGAGCTCAGGAAGTAGCCAATCTGGTGCCGAATAACAGTTTGAAAGACTATGGACTGGACCCGAAACAGCCTGCTATTGTTATTTTCGGAGGCAGCAGAGGGGCAGCTGCGATTAATCATGCAGTAGTTCAAAACTGCAGTGCATTCAATCAGGCTTCTTATCAGACACTATTTATTACCGGTCGCGACAGCTATGATGCAGTTGTCAATGACTGGAAAAACAAATGTGGGGATATAGGTGAAATTTCTCCTGTTAAAATTGTTCCATATGTTGATAATCTACCCGAGGTCTTTGCCTCTGTTTCCTTAGTGGTAGCAAGAAGCGGTGCAACCACACTTGCCGAACTGACTGCTTTAGGCGTACCGAGTGTTTTGATTCCAAGCCCCAATGTCACTGAGGATCATCAGACGCGTAATGCAAAAAGTCTGTCTGATGTAAATGCCGCTGTGCTCATTAAAGAGAACGAGTTAAAATCAGAGAACTTTGTAAATGAGATTAACCGATTAATGAGTAATGACGACCTAAGAAAACAGATGTCTGTTCAGTCCAAGGAGCTTGGCGTACCGGATGCCTCTGACAGAATAATGAATGTGATGATGGCTTTACTGAAGTAGTAGAATGTAGGAGAAGTGACCATGACAAAAAAAGAAGGGACAACCCCAGAGGCTAAAACGGAAGAGCAGACGGTAGTTGATATAAATGGGACGTCCAGTGCCAGTTCTTCTAACAGAAAAGTCTACTTGAAGTACAGCCTTCTGATGACTGTTTTTATTGTATCTTTATTGGTTTCCATATATACAATTAGTCCGTACAGTAAAATAACTGAAGTCAATGTGGAAGGTACGTCTGAAGTGTATGACCAGGTTGTCTTTGAATCAAGTCAGATTACTCCAGGGGATTCACTGATTGAGACGGTTATCAGCAAAAATAGAATTGAAAACACTATTGAAGATTCTAATGTACAGGTAAGAGCTGCTGAACTCAACGTATCGGGTCTTCAGAGCATTACCTTATCTGTAGAAGAATATCAAACGGTGGCTTTTCTGCTCGAAGAAGGAAGTTACCGTAAAATATTGGAAAACGGGGAAATTCTGGATGAATCATTTCCCCGAATCACAGATAATCAGCCTATTCTGATAGGTTTTAATAAAGGTTCGGCATTAAACAGGATGCTGGCTGAACATGAAGAGGTTGATGACCTGGTTCGTGAAATGATTGCGGAAATTGAGAAAGTTGAAAATGAAAGAAATGAGATGCTTGTTCGGGTTTCCATGACGGATGGAAATGAGGTGCTGGCCAGTATTCCTTCGTTTTCTGAACGGATTAACTATTACCCTCAGATGAGAGAAACAGTTGAGGGAGAACAGGGCTTGTTCGATCTGGAAGCTGGAGCTTTTTTCGTGCCATTTGAATCAGAGGAATACTCAGAAGAATATGAAGAGTATGACTCTGAAAATGATTTTCAAGAAACAGATGACGATATAAATGATTAGTAAACCACTGTGAAGCATGTCTAAATTGGGCATGCTTTTTTATTACTCATTTATAATTAGAGATATCTGTATTTGTCACATAAAAGTAATTCAAATAACCTGATAAATCAATAAATGAGCCAATTTCATAATTATTTGTCGTGTTTAACACCTGATAAATCAACTTTTTTAAAACATAGAAAAAAGGAACCCCCCCATATGGTACAATTAGGTTGTCGACTAAGACACGTACTCCAGG
>NZ_BAAGPH010000021.1:0-45510 GCF_054784355.1 Alkalibacterium psychrotolerans
AAAAAAAGGCAGACTCCTTTATCGCTTGCACGATAAATTTCACCGCGATATGGTGAGAGAAACGATTCGAGAAATGAGTGAAGAAGAGGCAGAGCTGTTAATGAAAGGCCTTGTAAATCTTCATGGTTTCCTTGAACGCACAAAGGAGCAGTTGCCGGAGTGAGTAATCTAGCTAAAATTAGACTATGTTCAACTGGCCGCTATGTACCGGAGAGACGTGTGGCCAATGAGGAGCTTACTCACTGGATGGACACATCCGATGAGTGGATTAAGAAACGGACAGGTATAGAGAACCGTTACATGTCTACTGGTGAGACAACGAGTGATTTGTGCAGTAAAGCTGCTGATTGTATTGTCAGCAATGGTGGTGTCAGGGTAGAAGACATTGGCTTGATTATCGTAGCGACCATGTCGCCGGACAGCCAGTCGCCTTCTGTTGCTAGTAAAGTTCAGGCCCATCTTGGTGCGGTAAATGCTGTTGCTTTTGACTTGAATGCAGCCTGCTCCGGATTCATTTATGCTCTTTCAACGGCGGAAAAAATGCTCAGACATATGGCTTGCTCACATGCTTTGGTTATCGGTGGCGAGGTCATGTCGAAAGTTATTGACTGGAACGACCGTAAAACAGCTGTTTTATTTGGAGATGGGGCCGGCGGAGTGATGCTTGAAAGCAACACGGAAACGGAACATTTTATTTCTGAAGATTTAAAAACAGATGGAAACAGAGGAAATGCACTTGTGTCCGGTCTGTCAACTGTATCAAACCCTGTTCATAAGGAAGATGCAGTGAGTAGCTTTCTGACGATGGATGGCAGAGAGATATTTAATTTTGTCATCAAATCCATTCCGATGAGCATTAAATCTGTACTGGATGATCAGGAGTTAACAGTTGATGATATTGACCAGTTTATTCTGCATCAGGCTAATGCGCGGATTATTGAAAGTGTGTCGAAGAAGCTGAAATGTCCGGTCGAAAAGTTTCCAACAAACATTCAGCATTACGGAAATACTTCAGCTGCCAGCATTCCAATATTACTGGATGAGTTGAATGAACAAGATAAATTATTTACTAACAAAAAACAAAAATTGATTTTAAGCGCATTCGGCGGGGGATTAACCTGGGGAACGCTGCTTTTAGAACTTAATTAAATTAAATGGAGGAAATTATTATGACAACTTTTGAAAAAATACAGGAAATTATCGTAGATCAGCTGGACAAAGAGGAAAGTGAAGTACAACGTTCAACAAACTTCAGAGAAGAACTAGAAGCTGATAGTTTAGATTTATTCCAGATTATTAATGATATTGAAGATGAATTTGATATTAAAATTGAATCTGAAGAAGGTCTGTCTACTGTTGACGATTTAGTCAAATACGTGGAAACGCAACTCGAAGGTTAAAAGGAAGGAGCTCCTAGATGAATCATTCATTATTAGAGCGAATCGGAATTGAATACCCCATCATTCAAGGAGCGATGTCATGGGTAGCCACTCCTAGTCTGGCAGCGGCGGTATCTAATGCCGGCGGTCTGGGTATGTTAGGAGCAGGTCACGAGCCCGCTGAATATGTAAGGAAAATCATTAAAGAAACAAAAAAAATGACGGATAAGCCCTTTGGGGTTAATGTACTCCTTTTATCTCCTTATGTAGATGAAGTGGTTGAGGTTGTCTGTGAAGAGAATATAAAAGTTGTTACCACAGGAGCCGGAAGTCCAGGAAAATACATGAAAAAATTTAAAGATGCAGGAATCACTGTTATTCCCGTCGTTGCTTCGACAGCACTTGCCAGACGTATGGAAAATGATGGCGCTGATGCGATAATCTGTGAAGGTATGGAAGCCGGCGGACATATTGGTAAATTAACAACGATGACACTTGTCCCACAGGTAGTGGATGCTGTCAGTATACCTGTTATCGCTGCAGGTGGCATAGCAGACGGCAGAGGTATGGCAGCAGCTATCAACCTCGGGGCCTCCGCTGTTCAGTTAGGTACACGTTTTGTCGTTGCCCATGAAAGTATTGCTCACGATAATTTTAAAAAGAGAATACTAAAGGCAAAAGATATCGATACTGTAGTAACAGGACTGATTACAGGACATCCAGTAAGGGTTCTGCGAAACAAACTAACCAAAGAATATCTAAAAGTTGAAAAAGACATAACAAGCGATGCAGAACCGGACTTTTCCCGACTCGAGGAACTTGGAAAAGGAGCACTTCGAAAAGCGGTTGTAGAAGGCGACAAAGACAAAGGGTCATTCATGTCAGGTCAAATTGCCGGTCTAGTCTCTAAGGAACAAAGCTGTGCTGAAATCATTCAGGAATTAATGCAGGAGTACGATGAAGTGGTATCCAATCCAGTACATTTCAAGTAGTTAATTTAGATTAATACTTTGATATTCAAAGTATTAATCCCAGATAAAGAGTCAAATGAACCAGGAAGGGTGTAAGTCGTGAAAACAGGATTCGTTTTTAGTGGGCAGGGAGCTCAATATACAGGTATGGGAAAGGAATTTTATGATTCTTATGCTGCAGTGAGAGAAACTTTTGAAGAGGCCAGCGATGCCATCGGTCATGATTTGGTAAAGATCTGTTTTGAAGATGCGAATGCCATTCATTTCACCCCTTATACTCAACCTGCAATTTTGACGGTATCACACGCAATTGAAAAAGTTGTGGTGGATGAAGGGGTACACTCGGATAGGCTTGCGGGGTTAAGTCTAGGTGAATACACCGCGTTAGTATCTGGAGGCGCCCTGTCATTTTCAGATGCCGTTAAATTAGTACATACAAGGGGAACCTTGATGGAAAATGCTGTTCCGGATGGACAAGGTAAAATGGCAGCTGTTATTGGTTTGGAATCCTCTCTAGTCGAAAAATTATGTGAGGAAGTCAGTAGCAGTCATTATGTTGCTCTGGCAAACTATAATACACCGAATCAGCTAGTTGTATCCGGCTCAGCAGCTGGTGTGGACAAGGTCGCTGAACTAGCCAGTAAAGCGGATGCTAAAAAAGTAGTGGAACTGAAAGTCAGCGGACCGTTTCATTCTATGATGCTGGAGTCGGCAGCTGAAGAGTTTGCTGAGGAGTTAGAGACGGTTGTTTTTTCGGAGATGAAAAAACCGGTTTATTCCAATGTTACTGCGCAGACATATCCAGATAAATCAGCTATTCCGGAACTGCTGACTAAGCAGATGGTTTCGTCCGTAAGATTTGAACAAATGATTAGGCAGATGATTGCTGATGGTGCTGAGTCATTTATTGAAATCGGTCCGGGAAAGACATTACGGTCTTTCATTAAGGCAATTGATAGAAGCGTAAAGGTTAAAAACATAGAAAAGCCTCAGCAGCTGCATAAGCTGTTGAGTCGGTAAGGAGGATAAACAGTATGGAGACAAAAACTATTATTGTAACGGGGAGTTCTCGAGGCATTGGAAAAGCGATTGCCAGCCATTTTCTGAAGTTGGGTCATAATGTAGTGGTTAACGGACGCAAGGACATGCCGAGTGAGCTACTGGAGTATTTCAACTCGTTTGAAGGCACTGCCTATCCTATTACTGGTGATATCAGTGAGCCAGGTTTTGCCAAGCAGCTGATTAAAGAAACTAAAAAGCAGTTTAAAAAAATTGATGTACTAGTTAATAATGCAGGGATAACCCGAGATAATCTGATCATCCGTATGTCGGAAGAAGAATTCGACTCTACTTTAAACGTTAATTTAAAAGGAACATTTTATACAACTAAAGAAGTGGCAAAAGTCATGCTGAAACAAAGATCCGGTCATATTATCAATTTATCTAGTGTAGTCGGAGTTGTCGGAAATGTCGGTCAATCTAATTATGCGGCTAGTAAAGCAGGTGTAATTGGACTGACTAAGTCGATTGCGAAAGAGCTCGCTCCTCGCGGTGTCATGGTCAATGCTATAGCACCAGGTTTCATTGAATCGGATATGACTGAGAGTCTGACAGATGATGTTAAGGAAAAAGCGCTGGAGTCTGTTCCTCTAAAAAGATTAGGTAAGGCAGAAGAAGTCGCTGAAATGGTTCACTTCATCAGCACTCAGTCTTATATTACAGGACAAGTATTTCATGTTGACGGCGGAATGGTCATGAACGGATAAACTAGGAGGATAATGATGGAAAGAGTAGTAATTACTGGTCTAGGAGCAATCACACCACTGGGAAATTCAGTTGAAGAATTTTGGGACGGCATAAAAACTGGGACTAATGGTATTGCGCCACTGACCAAGTTCGACGGTGAAGCAATTAATGTTCACGTTGCCGGCGAAGTAAAAGGGTTTGAAGCAAAAAAGGTTATGGACCGCAAATTAGCCAAGAGAATGGATCCTTTCTCACAATATGGTGTAGCTGCAGCGCTTGAAGCCATGAAAGACAGTGGTATCAATCTTGAAGAAATGAATCCCGAAAGAATTGGAGTCATGGTCGGTTCAGGAATTGGTGGACTGAATGCCATGCAGGATCAGATTATCAAAATGCACGAAAAAGGACTGGACAGAGTAGCGCCATTTTTCGTCCCTATGGCTATTGGAAACATGGTAGCAGGGAACATTTCTATAGCAACAGGAGCGAAAGGCCCGAACTTGTCCATCGTAACTGCCTGTGCGTCAGGAAACAATTCAATCGGTGAAGCTTTCCGAACAATTAAGCACGGCTATGCAGACGCTATGCTGGCAGGCGGATCTGAAGCCAGTATTAATGAAATTGGCATGTCCGGTTTTGCGGCTTTAAACGCCTTATCAACGAGCGAAGATCCCGATGCAGCATCCACGCCTTTTGATAAAAACCGTCACGGCTTTGTTATGGGGGAAGGTGCAGGGATTCTAGTTCTGGAAAGCCTGACATCAGCTCTCAATCGAAATGCGACAATTTACGGTGAAATAACCGGCTATGGGGCGACAGGTGACAGCTTCCATATGACCGCACCATCTCCGGATGGATCAGGCGCAGCTCGTGCTATGAAACTGGCTATGGAAGAAGCTGGAATCAGCTCAGCTGACGTCAGTTACATTAATGCTCACGGGACATCCACTCCGGCAAATGATGTGTCTGAAACGGAAGCCATCAAACTGGCTCTTGGCGAAGATGCAGCCAGAAATATCGGTATCTCAAGTACGAAGAGTATGACTGGACATTTACTGGGTGGTGCAGGAGCAATTGAAGCCATCGTAACGGTCAAAGCGCTTCAAGAAGGGATTTTACCTCCAACAATTAACCTAAAGACACCGGATGAGGCGTGTGACCTTGATTACATTAAGGACACAGCTAGAGAAATGGAACTGACTTATGGCCTTAACAATTCGTTAGGATTTGGAGGACATAACGCAGTCACTTGCTTTAAAAAGTGGGAGGAACAGGCATGAATTTCGAACAGGTAAAAGAGCTGATTGATCATATTGATGCGTCCTCACTTTATGATTTTGAGATGAGCAATAATGAGATAACTGTAAAGATGAGTAAGCGTAAGAATGCACAAAACCAGCCTTTGAATGAGGACAAACAGACTGTTCAAAAAGTTTATGAATCTGAAACTGAAACGAGTGTACCTGTAATGAAAGCAGACAAGAACCCGGAGCCCGCAGCCGAAGAGGATGATTATCACGTCATCAATGCGCCGATTGTCGGTACCAGTTATCTGTCATCTTCACCGGACAGCCCGCCTTTTATTAGTGTGGGTGACGAAGTGACAAAAGGGCAGACGCTTGTCATTATTGAAGCGATGAAAGTGATGAACGAAATCAAGAGCGACCGTGACGGCATCGTGGCCGATATACTGGTAGAGGACGGTCAGCCGGTAGAATTCAATCAGCAGCTGGTGAAAATTAAGTAAGATTAATCAAAATAAGCGTTATAAACGTATATTACAAGGAGACTTAACATGACAACTATGAACATAGCAGAGATTCAGGAACTGATTCCGAATCGCTACCCTATTTATTTTATCGATAAAGTGACGGAATTAATTCCAGGAGAACACGTGACGGCAATTAAAAATGTTACAATTAACGAAGAGTTTTTCCAGGGACATTTTCCTGGAGAACCGGTTATGCCTGGCGTACTGATAGTTGAGAGTCTGGCACAGGCTGGATCCATTCCGTTATTGAAACTGGACCAGTTCAAGAATCAGACAGCCTATTTAGGTGGACTGAACAAAGTTAAATTTAGGAAAAAAGTTGTTCCTGGAGACGTTCTTGAGCTGAAAGTTGATATTGTCAAACTGAAAGAGTACGCGGGAATTGGTAAAGGTGTAGCCTATGTTGATGGTAAAAAAGTCTGTGAAGTGGAAATGACATTCATCATAGGTCGATAAGCATTTAAGTAGACTGTTTTAAGGAAGGATTAGGCATGTTTCAGAAAATACTAGTAGCCAATAGAGGCGAAATAGCCGTACGCATCATAAGAGCCTGTAGAGAAATGAATATCAAAACGGTAGCCATTTATTCTACGGCAGATGAAGATGCGCTCCATATGCAGCTGGCTGATGAAGCGGTCTGTATTGGTCCTCCCAAAGCATCAGATTCGTACTTGAATATGCACAACATTCTAAGTGCAGCTGTTCTGACCGGTGCAGAGGCCATCCATCCAGGGTTTGGATTCTTGTCAGAAAACAGCTTGTTTGCGGCTATGTGTGAAGAGGTAAACATTACGTTCATTGGTCCTGATAAAGAGACGATTGAGCAAATGGGAAATAAGTCAAATGCAAGAAAGATGATGATTGATGCCAACGTACCGGTCATACCGGGAAGTGACCATTCCATTACAAGCTATTCAGAATTGACCGGAATAGTAACTGAAATCGGTTTGCCCGTCATTATTAAAGCGGTGGCAGGCGGTGGCGGCAAGGGCATGCGGATGGTATTTGAAGAGAAGAATCTGGAGGCACAATTCCTCCAGGCTCAATCGGAATCCAAAGCGGCCTTCAACGACGACCGTATGTATGTCGAAAAGATAATTACACCGGCGAAACACATTGAAGTACAAATACTGGCTGATCATTTTGGCGAAGTAATTCATTTAGGGGAGAGAGACTGTTCACTTCAGAGAAATCATCAGAAAATTCTTGAGGAAGCCCCAGGCTATACCTTGTCTCCAAAAACCCGAGAGCGGATTTGCGACAGTGCTGTGAAAGCAGCCAAAGGTGTGGGCTATAAAAATGCAGGAACAATTGAATTTCTGGTCGATGCTCAGGAAAACTTCTTCTTTATGGAAATGAATACGCGTATCCAAGTTGAGCATCCGATTACTGAAATGATTACCCAAGTGGATATCATCAAGGAAATGATTAAAATTGCCTATAATCAGCCGCTTACAATTAAACAGAGTGATGTGACATTTAAAGGGCATGCCATTGAATGCCGGATTAATGCAGAAAATCCACTCTTTAATTTTGCGCCTTCTCCTGGCGAACTCACTTACTTGAATCTGCCGTCAGGTGGGCTGGGGTTACGGGTAGATACAGCCATGTTTGCAGGGGGGCTCATCCCGCCTCATTACGACTCCATGATTGCCAAAATCATTACTCATGGGAATACTAGAGAGGATGCTATCCTGAAAATGAAGCGTGCTCTGAATGAAATGGTTATCGAAGGGATTCAGACCAACCTGGATTTCCAGTTCGATCTGCTGTCGGACGAGCGGTTTGTTGCAGGGGAATATACAACCGATACACTGACCGAAGCAATCATTCCGGATTGGGTAACAGAACAGGAGGCTGAGAATGAGACTGTTTAAGAAACGACCTTACATTTCGCTTGAAAAGACAACTTCTCAAAACGGTCCTTCTGTTCCAGACGGCATGTTCGAAAAGTGCCCCAACTGTAAGCAGTCGGTTTATGTGCGGTCGATGGGTCAGGAAAGAATCTGTCCACACTGTCATTATGCTTTAAGAATACGGGCTCAAGAACGTCTGGCACTAACTGTGGATCAGAATTCCTTTGAAGAATGGGATGAATCGGTTCGCGGTGATAATCCTTTGGCGTTTCCTGGTTATGAAGAGAAAATAGCAAAAGTTCAAATCAGCTCTGGCCTGAGAGAGGCCGTCGTAACAGGCAAAGCTTTATTTAATGGCACTGAATCTGCCTTAGGGATTATGGATTCTCATTTTATTATGGGGAGCATGGGTCAGGCTGTTGGAGAAAAAATCACTCGTCTGTTTGAACGGGCAACAGAGGAAGGTCTGCCGGTCGTTTTATTTACTGCATCTGGAGGGGCACGTATGCAGGAAGGAATTTTTTCACTCATGCAGATGGCTAAAACCAGTGCGGCGATTAAGCGTCATTCTGACAAGGGGCTGTTTTACCTGACTGTCTTGACTGATCCGACCACAGGAGGAGTAACTGCCAGCTTCGCCATGCTTGGTGATATTATTCTCGCTGAACCCGGTGCATTAGTTGGCTTTGCAGGAAAAAGAGTCATCGAACAGACGATAAAAGCTTCCTTGCCAGATGATTTTCAATTGGCCGAGACGGTTTTGAAAAATGGCTTTATCGATCAGATTGTTGAACGTAGCGAGATGCGAACAGTTATCGGTCAGCTTCTGGCTTTGCATACTTATTCGGACAATGAATCAAAGGAGGACCAGTCATGAGTCGCGTGATGGACATTGTATCGTTAGCGAGAAAAACAGATCGAATCAATATGACTGATATCACGACTCATGTCATCGATGATTTTATAGAACTTCATGGAGACAGAGTCTACACAGACGATCCGGCTATCATTGGTGGAGTGGGACGACTGAATGGCTTGCCTGTGACTGTTATCGGCAATCAAAAAGGAACAACGATTGAAGAGAATATGCACAGCAATTTTGGGTCGGCTCATCCAGAGGGCTATAGAAAGTCGCTGCGTCTAATGAAACAGGCGGAAAAATTCAACAGACCTGTTATCAACTTCATCAATACGTCTGGAGCCTACTGTGGCGTCGAAGCTGAGGAGCGCGGTCAAGGAGAGGCTATTGCCAGAAATCTTTTAGAAATGAGCGCGCTGAAAGTGCCGGTCCTGTCGATTATTATGGGCGAAGGCGGCAGTGGCGGAGCATTGGCACTGGCACTGGCTGATGAAGTGTGGATGATGGAGCATTCCATCTATTCTATTCTTTCACCTGAAGGTTTTGCATCCATTCTCTGGAAGGACTCAAAAAAAGCGGGCGAAGCAGCCGAACTGATGCGCCTGACTTCTGCAGACTTGAAAGAGTTGGGGATTGTTGAAAAAATAGTGAAAGAAACCGGGCCAGCGGGTGAATTAGCTAAGGATACTGTGCTGCAGACTTTAAAAAACGATTTAACAGCTAAAATAAACGAACTGAGAAAATTATCACCTGACAGTTTAACTGCAGAAAGATATGAGCGGTTCAGAAAATACTAGAAAAAGCAGTAGGGAATATTTCCTATTGCTTTTTTGATGATAAAACTGGGAAGATTAGAAGCTGTTCATTGATCAAACTACCTCACTTAAAGTTAATGAGTCTCCTGATTTTGCCGCGAACTAAGGCTGTTTAATGTATTTAAACTTTGGTACACTTACATAGAGAAGAAGGTGAAGTTGATGGGAGATCAAATTGAATTTCCGAAAAATTACGGAATGTATATGCAGCTGGCAATGAGTGCGCTTGAAAGAGGTAATTATGAAGAGGCGACGGAGCATTTAAAAAAAGCATATCAGCTTAAAGATGAGAACAGTCTGAATATCCTGCTCGTATCCTCTTTGTACCATAACGGACAAATTAAAGAGGCTCTCGAGTATGCCTTGGAGAAACAATCCTTTTATGAAAAAAACGAGAAGAGGCTTCTCCTCTTTGTTGAACTCTTAATTCAGACCAATCAGTTTCTGCAGGCGCGCAAGTATATTGATGACTATAAAAAAAGTGCAGATAAGTACGCGGACAACTGGTCGCAGTTGAACGAACAACTAAAAGACAGGCAGTATGAGAAAGAAAAAGAACGAATGGAGTATGAAAAAGAGTTAGTCAAAGACTTGTATTCTTTGGCTGCCGTTTCTCATGAAGAACAGTATAGACGAGTGGATGAAGCAGCCCATCTAAAGACAGATAATCTTGAAAAAGCAGCAGCTTCCGTTTTTCAAAATCCTTACGTCCATCCATTAGCGCGTTCTGGCTACCTGTCGCTCCTGATAGAACGTCTAAGCGAGAAAGAGTTTGCTTATAATTGGTTTGGTGAATCGAAAACCGTCATCCCAGCTGAGTGTCGGCGATTTGACCAGCATCCGGTCCTGATCAGAGCGGTTCAGGAAGTCGACCATTTCTGCCTCCAGAATCCATCGTTGAGAGAACTGATTCTAAATGAGCTAATGACTGTATTGATGAATCTTTTTCCATTTATATCCGAGGTCATCGAAGAAGAAGACGATATAATTAAGTGGATTAAAGTCTTATCCTATAAGATAAACGGGGACTCAGAGATTCTTGAAGGGGTAAACAAAAAGAAAATCGAGACGATTAGTCAATGGATTGAGAAAGTTCATCGGCAACTGCAATGAATTAGTCTACATTAGTTTACAATAACACTAAAATATTGTATGATATGAAAGTATGTTTAAATAAAATAGCGTGAAAGTATGTATTTTTTTAATTTCGTTTAAATAATACTGCTGAAGCTTAAAATACAATTCAATTCGGAGGGTAATCATTCATGGGAACATCATTTGAAAAAACAGGAGCGACAACAGGTCGTTTAGAATTTACTATCGATAAAGAAACTGTAAATAAAGGTCTAGACAAGACATTTAAAAAAGTACAAAAAAGCTTAAATGTACCAGGATTCCGTAAAGGAAGAGTACCAAGACGTATCTTTAACCAAATGTACGGAGAAGCTGCGTTATACGAAGATACTTTGAACGATTTACTGCCAGTAGCGTACCCTAAAGCTGTTGAAGAAGCAGGTATTGAGCCTGTAGCTCAGCCTAGCATTGATATTAAATCAGTCGGTAAAGACCAGGACTGGGAACTAATTGCGGACGTTACATTGAAGCCGGATGTTGAACTTGGCGAATATAAAGGCATCGAAGTAGTTAAGCAAGACCGCGACCTGTCAGAAGATGACGTACAGGAAGCAATCAAGAGACGTCGCGAAAGCATGGCTGAACTGACTATTAAAGAAGATGCTGCTGAAGAAGGCGATACAGTAGTTATCGATTACGAAGGATTCAAAGGTGACGAAGCTTTTGAAGGTGGAAAAGGCGAAAACCATTCACTTGAACTTGGTTCAAACTCATTTATCCCTGGTTTCGAAGAACAGTTAGTTGGCGCTAAAGCCGGTGACGAAAAAGAAGTAACCGTTACTTTCCCAGAAGAGTATCATTCAGATGACTTAGCTGGACAAGAAGCTGTCTTCAAAGTGACTGTTCACGAAGTTAAATCAAAAGAATTACCAGAATTAGACGATGAATTCGTTAAAGATTTAGACGAAGACGTTGAAACTGTCAGCGAACTTGAAAACAAAATCCGTGAAGAATTAGCGGAAAGCAAGAAAACAGCAGCAGATGACGCTCGAGATGATGAAGCTATCCGTAAAGCTGTAGAAAATGCCAATATTGAAGAAATTCCACACGAAATGGCTCACGAAGAAGTTCACCGTCAGATGGACATGTTCTTGAACAACTTGAAACAGCAAGGTATTTCTGCTGAAATGTACTATCAGATGACTAATTCCTCTGAAGAAGACCTGCACAAGCAGTTCGAAGGCGAAGCAGAATTCAACGTTCGTACAAACCTTGTTTTAGAAGCGATTGTTGAAGAAGAAAATCTGAAAGCAACAGATGAAGATATTGAAAAAGAAATCTCAGATCTTGCTGGACAGTACAACATGCCTGAATACCAAGTAAGAAGCGTTCTTTCACCAGACTTATTGAACAGAGATATTTCTCTTAAGAAAGCTATTGACTTAATTACTTCTACTGCAAAAGAAACGTTAGAAGCTAAAGAAGAATCTGACGAAGCGTAAATCTAAAATGTTAAAAGGGGATGCTCAACTGGCATTCCCGTTTTTCATAAATGAGACAAATTTATTTTAGTAAAATGAAAAGAGGTGACTGTGCCATGTTTAACGATGACGAACAAAAAGGAAATATTTCCTGTTCCTTTTGCGGAAAATCTCAGGAACAGGTAAAAAAAATAGTGGCTGGTCCTGGAGTTTATATTTGTAATGAATGCGTAGACTTATGTCAGGAAATTATGGAAGAAGAATTTAGTAAGCAGGCATTTGACAGTGATATGGAAGTTCCTAAACCTCATGAAATCAGAGCGATTTTAAATGAGTATATTATTGGTCAAGAAGCTGCTAAAAAGGCATTGTCAGTAGCGGTATACAATCATTACAAGCGCGTCAACAACTTGGATAAAGACTCTGAAGATGATATTGAACTTCAGAAAAGTAATATCTGCTTGGTTGGTCCGACCGGATCAGGTAAAACGTATTTGGCTCAGACATTAGCGCGCATTTTAAATGTGCCCTTTGCTATTGCTGATGCGACTAACTTGACGGAAGCCGGCTATGTCGGTGAAGATGTCGAAAATATTCTGCTGAAGCTGTTGCAGTCAGCGGACTATGATGTTGAATTGGCGCAGCGTGGCATTATTTACGTTGATGAGATAGACAAAATTGCCCGTAAGTCTGAAAATGTATCAATCACCCGTGATGTCAGTGGTGAAGGTGTTCAGCAGGCCTTGCTGAAAATTCTTGAAGGCACAACTGCGAGTGTACCTCCACAAGGGGGACGTAAACACCCGCATCAGGAACTGATTCAAATTGATACAACAAATATTTTATTCATCGTAGGTGGAGCTTTTGACGGGATTGAAACAATCGTTAAAAACCGTCTGGGAGATAAAGTGATTGGTTTTGGAGCTTCAAGCAAGCGAAAAGAAATGGATGAAAAGCACAGCATCATGCAGCAGATTATTCCTGAAGATTTGCTTAAATATGGCTTGATCCCTGAATTCATCGGCCGTCTGCCTATTACTGCCGTATTGGACAGATTGACTGAAGAAGACCTGATTGAAATTCTGACCAAGCCAAAGAACTCTCTGGTTAAGCAGTATAAAAAACTGCTGGAAATCGATGATGTTGAACTCGACTTTGAAGAGGAAGCTCTTCGAAGCATCGGTAAAAAAGCCATTGAAAGAGATACTGGGGCACGAGGACTGCGCTCAATCATTGAAAGCATCATGCTGGATATCATGTTCGAAGTCCCAAGCCGTCCAGATATTAAAAAAGTAGTGATTACTCAAGAAACAGCAGAAAACAACCTGAACCCTTTATTTTTCGATGAAGACGGTCAGAAAGTCAGCTGATTCTTAACCTAAAACCATTTGCTTAATTGCAAATGGTTTTTTATGAGATTATGTCGAAAGCAGGGATTTGTATAGACAGCTTAATTGTTAGTATTTATGAATAAATCTTACAGTTTTTTTAAATAGGTGTTTGGCTTAGAACAAGTTGGCTTATTCGACATTAGTTACACAACTAGTCATGTTCAGTCATTTTTTTGTAACAATATGCCGATTTTGTCATCTTTTGTTAATATAAACCTTTAAAAAATTCTCTGATATGCTATACTAACAATTGATAAATTATGCAATGGAGGAGAAAAAATGAACAGCGAACATATAGATTATGCTGAAATTACAATAAGTGCGGTATCTCCTTCTCAATATCCAACTGATGGATTGCCGGAAATTGTATTGGCCGGTCGATCGAATGTAGGTAAGTCTTCTTTTATTAACACGATGGTCAACCGTAAAAAGTTAGCACGTACATCAGGAAAGCCTGGTAAAACGCGCACATTAAATTTTTTCAATATTGAACATGAATTGTTTTTTGTAGATGTACCTGGGTATGGGTATGCGAAGGTTTCTAATGCCGAACAGGATAAATGGGGCAATATGATGAGTGATTATTTTGCTTCTCGAGAAGAGCTTGTCCTGGGGATTCTATTGGTAGATTTCAGACATGAACCGTCTGAGCAGGACTGTCAGATGTATGATTTCTTCAAGTATTTTGATGTGCCGGTAATTGTAGTTGCCACTAAATCAGATAAAATTAAAAAATCACAGTATAATAAGCATTTAAGCATTATTAAAAAGACACTGGATTTGGAACCGGATGATAAACTGATGTTGTTTTCTTCGTTTAACAGAGAAGGAAGGGCGGAAATCTGGGAAGAAATTTTATCGTACACAGGGAATGAGACGACATGAAACTGCTAATGTATGGAGTGAACAGAGAGACTGTCTCTTCAGAAGACATACACAAGTATAGTCTTGATCAGACTGCTCACGCAATGCATTTAAATGACATTTATCAGTTTGATGGAGTCAGTGAAGTAGTCCTGCTCGTTACAGAAAACCGCAATGAGTATTATCTCTATGTTGACGAGGCAGCCTTTAAACATGGCGACCTGCTCCGTTATTTGTCTGACAATACGCAAAAACCCCTGGAAGAAATTATTCTGGAGACCTACAGTAAATTTAACGATGATGTGATTAAACACTTATTGAATGTCTCGAGTTATGTGGAAGTTTCAGAGGAACATAAATTTGAAAGCATTGATATCATAGATCATGCGCTGATGAAATCCATAGAAGAAAAAACTGTGGGAACCATACTCTATACATTGTTTAAAAAATCTGTGGAATTTTCTTTATCATTATGCGAAAAAGATGAGATCAAGCCTCTGCTTCAAGGGGATGTATCCACGGCGGTCCGATCGATTAAAGAGACCATCAGTGATACGGACTCAAGTCACTATTTGATTATCGGAAATGACAAATATACTAATCAGGTTATGAAGTACTTTATCGGTTCCCAGTACAGCTCCATGGCTGTAGTCAAGCGTGGAAATCAGTCGCACACAACCGTTAATGAACTGAAACGATGGCTTCGCTTGACCAAACAATCTTCGTGGATAAAAAACATACACGAAATCAGTCCGTCACAGTTACTGTACCGATTGGCTAAAGCCGATATAGTTATTATAGGGCCTGGTGAGAAAAACTCCTGGTTTACTGAAGAACTATTCCACGAGATGAGTTGCATGAGGCCTAGCCCGAAGGAACAGTTGATTTATGATTTCAGTTTGTCCCAGGATGAAACGGTACTGCAGAAGTTTGATTTAATTCACTACAAACATATAAGCGATGAGCCAAAGCGTCTTTATACCGATGAAAAAGTTGAGGAAGCAAAGGCGAGCTACGACGAAATGGTATCCTTACAGACGCAGCAGTATATGCAACAGTTCAATAAACTGCAGGAATGTCTGCCGATTAGAATCGAAAATGAATTTTTATCTGAGGGCCATATCAGCTTTACTAAAAAAATCAGTTACAAAGTATAAGAGTGTCTCAGCTGAGACACTTTTTTTACGTCTTCAAATAGAGTGACGCCATGGAAATGTAGTAAGCTTGCCATAAAATATAACAATATGCTTTAGATGTTAGATATCAGCAGTAAATTAGTGTAGAATAAAAGAGATAAGCTAGTGAACGTGAGAGAGAAAGAAGGGTTTAATGTGTCAATGTTTTTAGATCAAGTTAAAGTAAATGTTAGAGCAGGAAAAGGTGGCGACGGTATGGTCGCTTTCCGAAGAGAGAAGTATGTACCGGATGGCGGACCTGCCGGCGGAGACGGTGGGCTGGGAGGCGACGTTATTTTTGTCGTTGACGAAGGTTTGCGTACCTTAATGGATTTCCGTTATAACCGTCATTTTAGAGCAGAACACGGCGAAAATGGGATGTCTAAAGGCATGCATGGACGCGGTGCAAAGAATTTGTTTGTTAAAGTGCCGCCTGGAACAGTAGTCAAGGAAGCTGGAACGGGCCGTCTGCTTGCTGATCTAGTGGAACACGACCAGCAGGCTGTCATTGTTAAAGGCGGAAGAGGCGGAAGAGGAAACATCCGTTTTGCTTCGCCTAGAAATCCCGCGCCGGAAATTGCGGAAAATGGTGAACCTGGCGGCGAAATGGAAGTTGAACTGGAACTGAAAGTTCTGGCAGATGTCGGCTTAGTCGGTTTTCCTTCAGTAGGTAAATCCACACTGTTAAGTGTCGTTTCATCAGCAAGACCTAAGATTGGCGCGTATCACTTTACGACACTAGTACCTAATTTAGGTATGGTTCAGACCGATGAAGGGGAGAGTTTCGTACTGGCAGATATGCCCGGACTCATTGAAGGAGCCTCTCAAGGTGTTGGTTTAGGGATTGAATTCCTAAGGCACATTGAACGTACACGCGTACTGCTTCATGTTATCGATATGAGTGGTGTAGAAGGTAGAAACCCGGTAGACGATTATTATACAATCAATCAGGAACTCGAACAGTATGATCTTAAGCTGCGCGAACGTCCTCAGTTAATTATCGCCAACAAAATGGATATGCCTGATTCAGAAGAAAATTTAAAAGAATTCAAAGAAACATTAAAGCAGAACAATGAAGATGTGGAGATTTTTGAAGTATCTGCTCTTACACGCAAAGGGTTGAACCAAGTGATGAGCAGAACGGCTGAATTACTCAAGACAGCTCCGGAGTTTCCTCTGTATGAAGAAGAAACCGAACAGGAAGAACGTGTCTTATATAAGTTTGTTCCTGAAGATAAGGATTATCATATCACGAGAGATCCGGACGGCACTTGGGTCCTGTCAGGTGAAAAAGTTGAAAAACTTCACCAGATGACCAATTTCCAGTTTGATGAGTCAGTGATGCGTTTTGCACGACAGCTCAGAGGTATGGGAATAGACGAGGCTCTTAGAAGAAAAGGTGCAAAAAATGGAGACACCGTCAGAATCGACGAGTATGAATTTGAATTTGTTGAATAACTATTGCAAAGGATAGATTTATGGATTTACTATTTTTAGGAACAGGCTCAGGCGTGCCTGCAAAACACCGTAACGTCTCCAGTATAGCGTTAAAACTACTGGATGAACGAAACAGTATCTGGCTGTTTGATTGTGGAGAAGCCACCCAGCACCAGATTCTCGAGACTACACTAAAACCGAGAAAAATCGAAAAAATATTTATTACACACATGCACGGCGACCATATATTCGGGTTGCCGGGCCTGCTTAGCAGCCGGGCTTTTCAAGGAGGGACAACACCCTTGACTATCTATGGTCCGCCAGGTATCAAGCAGTATGTGAAGATGTCCATGAAATACTCCCAGTCGCATTTCAAGTACCCAATTTACTTTGAAGAATTTTCTTCCGAAGGGGTTATATTTGAAGACGACCAGTTTATAGTAAACATAAAAAGACTGAATCACGGTATCCCGTCTTATGGCTTCAGAATTCGTGAAAAAGACCGCGAAGGTGAGTTAATGGCTGACAAGCTTATCGAGGCGGGTGTGCCATTTGGGCCTTTATTCGGCAAGTTGAAAAATGGGGAAGAAGTGACACTGGAAGATGGTCGAGTGATTGACGGCAAGAGCTTTATCGGTCCAAGTCAAAAGGGCAGAATCGTCACTATACTGGGTGATACCCTGAAAACTGAAAAAAGTTTGGAGTTGGCCGAAGGGGCTGATGTATTGGTTCATGAAAGCACGTTTATGGACAAAGATCAGGAACTTGCGGTTAATTACAATCACTCTACCAGCTGTCACGCAGCTGAAACCGCACAAAAGGCTAATGCAGCTAAACTATTGCTGACACATATTAGTGCACGCTATTTATATGCTGACAGCAAACAGATGGAAAAAGAGGCGCGTCAGATTTTTCCGGAAACCTACGTAATGAACGATTTTTCCGAAGTGACTATTCCATTAAAGAAAGAAGTGTGAGTTTATGACAAAAGTAAAAGGAAAAGTAGTTTGGGTCACAGGGGCATCATCAGGTATTGGAGAAGAACTGGCTTACCAGCTTGCCCAGAAAGGTGCCATTCTAATATTGAGTGCTCGCCGAGTGGAGAAGTTGAATAAAGTGAGAGATCGTTGCCGTAGTGAATACAATGCACAGGCAGTTGTTTACCCTTTGGACATGACTGATCTTGAAGCTATCGATGAAGCCACCTCTTATCTTTTGTCCAAATTTACTCACATTGATATTCTGATAAATAATGCCGGGTTCGGGCACACCCAGTCTTTTCTTGATTATGACATTAAAAAAGCTGAAAATATGTTTCAGGTTAATGTCCTCGGCCTCATGTACTTGTCTCAACTAGTCGGGAAAAATATGAGAGAATTTAATGACGGTCACATTGTGAATGTGGCCTCTGTTGCAGGAAAAGTGGCAACACCAAAATCAGCTGTCTATTCTGCTTCCAAATTTGCTGTTACAGGCTTTACTAATGCATTGAGAATGGAACTCACCCCGCATAACATTAAAGTGACAGCCATCAATCCGGGTCCAGTTGATACGGCATTCTTTGATGAGTTTGATCCATCTGGAGAGTACTTGGATAATGTCAGCTCCGTTGTTCTGACATCTGAATATGTGGTGAATAAAACGATTAAAGCAATTGAAAGCAATAAAAGAGAAATAAATCTGCCCAAAGCATTGGCCTTAGGGTCAAAAATCCATGCGGTAATTCCTGCCATTGGTGATTTCTTTATCCGGACCGCCTTTAACAAAAAATAAAGGTATTTAATGATTTACTAATGTAATTATGGTATTCTTAATTTAAAGTATGGTTGGTTAATGGAGGGATTTGTGGATGAAAAGACAATGGAGCATGATTGGTGCAATCGTTTTATTCCTGCTGGTTGCAATATTATCTGTTTTAAATGTGGATAGGGTTCCTATTAATTTCGGCTTTGCTGAATTTGAATGGCCACTGATAGTGATAATTTTTGCTTCTGTATTATTGGGAGCGCTTATAGCAACATTGTTATCGACATTTAAAATTTACAAGGATCAGAGGAAAGAGAAACGGGAAAAACATTCAAAACGTAAAACCCGTTCAAAGTCCAATGAAACTGAGCAGGCAGCCACTCAAAACAAAACGGATAAAGATAAACTTTAAAGGTAGGGGATAATAAGTATGAATACACAGAAAATTGCTGTTTTAACTGATTCAGGATCAGATGTACCTGAAGCAGTGAAAAATGAATACGATGTTAAAGTCATTCCACTGAAAATATTGTTCGAAGACGGCGAGTACGTCGATAAAGTGGACATTACAGCCGAAGAAGTGTACGAGCGAATGGAAAATGAAATCCCGAAAACTTCGCTGCCCGATGGTGAGATGATCAAAGGTATCTTCGATGATATTAAAGCGGAAGGCTATGAAAAAGTTATGGTAGTGACCATATCTAGTGGCTTGAGCGGGACAAATAATATGATTCGAGTTGTAGCCGAGCAGTATGAAGGCCTGGATATCTACGTACTGGATACAAAAAATATTGGTATAGGTTCTGGTTTTACTGTTGTAGAAGCAGCTAGACAGGCAGCCGAAGGAGTCGAATGGGATACACTGAAAGCCAATCTTGAAAAGAGTAAAGAAAAAGCGAAAGTGTTTTTCCATGTTCCAACCCTAGAATACCTGCAAAAGGGTGGCAGAATTGGACTGGTTCAGTCTGTAGTCGGTAGTATGATGAACTTGAAACCTATCATTACGTGTAATGAAGAAGGGATTTACCATACTGTAGCCAAGGTCAGAGGGAAAGCTAAATCAGTCAGTAAAACGCTGCAGCTGGTGGAAGACTTTGCTGCGACTTCCAAAAAGTATAATTTAGCAATTGCATACGGCGGAAAAACGGCATTAAAAGAAGCCGAAGCCATCCGTATTGAAATGAAGGAAAAGCTGCCAAACTTTGAAGAATTTTTCTTTGATCAGATTAGCCCTGCTTTAGGTGTACACACAGGTCCTGGTTTGATAGGTATTGGCGTTCAATTGCTGGACTAATTATCATAATAGTTTAAAGGCACAGTAAAGAGCATTCTTTATTGTGTCTTTTTTTGTTATACTGGATAGGCAATTGATGAGGAGTGAACTGAGTGACAAGTCATACACGCTGGAAAATAAGAGAGTTTACTGAAACTGCTGTAGAAAAATTAGCAGAAGAAACCAACCGCTCACAGACCTTTGTACGCCTATGCTTAAGTCGAGGTCTGGATACAAAAGAAGCAATAGAAGCATTTACAAATCCGACTGCTGAATGGTTTCATGATCCGTTCTTGATGACTGATATGGAAAAAACAGTGGAGCGAATTCAACAGGCTATTGAACAGGATGAACTGATTACTGTTTATGGAGATTATGACGCGGATGGGGTGACAAGTACGGTCATCATGCTTGAGGCGATTGAGATGTCCGGAGGCCGGGTAAATTATTTTATTCCCAATCGATTTAAAGAAGGCTATGGCCCCAACGTTTCAGCTTTTGAACAGCTGATTCAGGACGGCACTCAACTAATTATTACGGTAGATAATGGGATAGCTGGACACGAAGCTATTAATAAAGCACAAGAACTTGGAGTCGATGTTATCGTTACCGACCATCACGAGTGTCCGGAAGAGCTGCCGGAAGCTTTTAGTATTGTGCATCCAAACCATCCTGCTAGCCAGTACCCATTCAAGGACCTGGCCGGTGCAGGCGTCAGTCTGAAAGTCGCGCAGGCATTATTGGGTGAGCTGCCACAGGAACTGGTTGAGTTGGCCATGATAGGAACGGTTGCCGATCTGGTTTCTCTTACGGATGAGAATAGAGCACTGGTTTATTTCGGGCTCAAACTCATTAGACAAACCGAGCGCCTGGGACTTCTTGCTTTATTAGCAAAAAGTTCGCTGAAACCGGAAGATATTGATGAAGAAGCGATTGGGTTTAAACTGTCGCCCCCTATAAATGCAGTAGGCCGTCTTGGGGATGCCTCAATGGTGGTGGAGCTGCTTAAGACTTTTGACGAAAATGAAGCCCAAACATTAAGTGACGTTGTTCTTCAAAAAAATGACGAACGAAAAGAGTTAGTTGAAACCATTACCTCCGAGGCGATGGCTGAACTAAGTCACTATAGTGATGACGAGATAATAGTTATGAAAAATGCTGATTGGCACGAAGGCGTGTTAGGCATTGTAGCCAGTCGGGTGTCAGAAAAAGTCAGCAAACCGACACTCATTTTGACCGAGAACCTGAATGAAAATAAGGTTAAGGGATCAGGCAGAAGCATACCTGGCTTTAATCTGTATAATTGTGTGAAAGAATCTGAAGAATTGCTGACTAGTTTTGGAGGCCATGAAATGGCCTGTGGGCTGAGTCTGAACAGAACAGATTTTGACGCATTTCGTCAGTCGGTTAATGAGACAGCTCGAAGGCTGACAGGCGATGCCCCTATAGTAAAAGAACTGGCTATTGACTCGACAGCTGAATGGGCGGAACTATCTGTGCAATTAGTGGAAGAACTTGCCCTTTTAAGACCTTTTGGTCAGGACAATAAAAAACCAGTCTTCAGATTGTCTGATATGAGAACAGTTCAGTCTAGAATCATTGGTGCAAATCAGAATCATTTTAAAGCGGTTCTTGCTAAGGAAAATAAAGAAATTGATATGATAGCCTTTAACGCGTCTGAATGGGGGCCAATTTTCATGTCTCAGCCACAACTCGATGTGGCGGGGTACCTGGACATTAATGAATGGAACGGCAACCGCAAAGTACAACTGCAGGGCATCGACTTCAAGACAACTGTACCTGTTGTTATCGATAAACGCAAGACTGGTTTAAATGAAGATGTGTTCAAGGAGAACAATGCTCATTATCTTTTCTTTGACGAGAAAAATTACCAAAACTGGAAGTCTGTCATTTCGGAAGGCGCGAGTAGTCAGCTGTACAGTAAAGATTCATCTTTATCTTCTGTTCCAGACAGCAAAATTGTCTATATTATCGATATACCTGCTGAAACAGCTGATTTTTATCGGGTGATTGAAGAGTTTGACACGCACGAAATACACCTCTTTTTATACGCTCCCCATGACTACTACTTTAAAGGAATGCCGAAGCGGGAAATGTTCATGCGCCTGTATAAGTGGTTGTTAAAGAAGAAGGAGATTAATCTCAAAAATGATACCAGAGAGATTATTTCTCTTCTGAAAGTAGATAAAGAGATAGTAAAGTTCATGTTAATGGTGTTTTTAGAGAATGAATTTGTTACAATAGAGGATGGGACGTTAAGCGTTGTTGAAAACCCAGGCAAGAAAAGTCTGGAGGATACAAAAACGTATCAAAGACGGTTGAATCAGATTCATGTGGAAGAAAAGCTGGTTTACAGTTCTTTTAATGAGCTGCTGACGACCCTGAAAAATAAAACGAGTGAGAGTGTTACTGATAACGGAGGATTATAAATGGATTTCAAAAAATATATAGCGGACGTTCCTGATTTTCCTGAAAAAGGCATTATCTTTAGAGATATTTCACCTTTAATGGCTGACGGAGAAGCTTATAAAGAAGCAACAAACCAGATTGTGGAGTACGCCAGAGAAAAAGGTGCGGAAATGATTGTCGGACCTGAAGCAAGAGGCTTCATCGTTGGCTGTCCAGTTGCCAATGTAATGGGTATCGGCTTTTCTCCTTGTCGTAAAAAAGGAAAATTACCGAGAGAAACAATTGAAGTTAGTTACGGTCTGGAATACGGCAGCGACATTCTTCAGCTTCACAAAGACAGCATTAAACCAGGACAGAAAGTGCTGATTACAGATGACCTTCTGGCTACTGGCGGCACTATTGCTGCTACAATTGAACTTGTGGAAAAATTAGGCGGAGAAGTAGTAGGCGCTGCTTTCTTCATCGAATTAAAAGAGTTAAAAGGCAGAGACAAAATTAAAGGGTATGACATCTTCACTTTAATGACGTATTAAGCGGCTAGTCATATCAGTAATGAAGTGAGTGTAGATATAAAATAAAGACGGTTCTGCTGATTGGTATCAGTAGAACCGTCTTTGTTTAGTATTAGTAGAATAATGACTATTCAGCTTTTATAGTATATGACTGCGGTAAAGCGAAGTGACTTTTCCGAGTATGGATACATTTGATAGGATAATCGGATCCATTGAATCATTTTCCGGCTGAAGTCGTATGTGGTTTTTCTCTTTAAAGAATCGTTTACACGTTGCTTCATCTTCGTCTGTCATCGCGATTACAATATCACCATTATTAGCCGTTTCCTGTTTGCGTACAATTACCTGATCGCCATCGAGAATGCCGACGTTCATCATACTGTCTCCGCGAATGGTCAACATAAACAAATTGCCTTTATCGATTTCCAGGTCAGTGGGTATAGGGAAATAATCTGTTGCTTCCTCCACCGCCAGTATCGGTTCACCGGCAGTTACTACACCCAGCAGAGGGATTTTACCTTCGTCTTCACTGATACCTAATTTATCCAGGCCGTTTTTTGTAAACTCAATTGCTCTAGGCTTGGACGGATCTCTTAAAATAAAGCCGTTTTTTTCGAGTCGTGCCAGATGTCCGTGAACAGTTGACGTAGATGAAAGTGCAGTCGCTTCACCTATTTCTCTAACAGTTGGGGGATACCCTTTCTTTTTAGCCTGTTCGTATATATACTGAAGAATTTCGAATTGCTTTTCACCTTTTCGGCCTCTAGTGGTCATCCTAAAACCCTCACTTTCCTCTATTTAATGGAACAACCGTTCTATTAATAAATCAAGTATAGCACAGTAATAGAGCTAATTCAAACGGATGTTCGTTTGTGTACACTTGTCAGTTAAAGTAAGACTATCACTTTTTTATGAGTAATGTTATGATTATCTAGTAAGCAAAAGTGGATAATAAGTTTAGGAGGCAATTATGCTTGAGAAGAAAAAGTTAGACCGAATAAATGAATTAGTAAGAAAAGAACGAAGCGACGGCTTGACGGAAGAAGAAAAAGAAGAACAGAAAAACCTTAGAGAAGAATACATTCAGGCGTTTCGTTCCGGTATGAAAAATCAGATTGAAGGCATGAAAGTCGTCGATCCCGATGGAAACGATGTAACACCAGATAAAGTAAAAGACATTCAAAAAGAAAAAGGTCTGCACGGTAGAGATCAGTAAAATACTGATTATTAACCTTCCAGTATTTATTGAATAAAGCTGGCAATAATAGTACAATAATAAAGTAAGTTTAAATTTTAAACAAACGAGAGGGATGAATGCATTGTTCGATAAAATTGATCAAATGGCAGTAGATACAATACGTACTCTAAGTATTGACGGCGTACAGAAAGCTAACTCAGGTCACCCAGGTTTACCTATGGGAGCGGCTCCAATGGCGTATACCCTATGGACACGTCACCTCAAAGTAAACCCAAGCAACTCGAGATGGTTTGACAGAGACCGCTTTGTCTTGTCGGCAGGACACGGTTCTATGCTGTTATACAGCTTGCTTCACTTATCAGGCTATGACGTCTCAATAGACGACTTGAAAAATTTCCGTCAATTAGGCAGTAATACACCCGGTCACCCTGAAGTGCACATTACTGACGGTGTTGAAGCGACAACTGGTCCTTTAGGCCAAGGTATTGCCAATGCTGTTGGAATGGCAATGGCTGAAGCACACTTATCAGCAACCTACAATAAAGACAGCCATAACGTAGTGGATCACTACACTTATGCGCTATGTGGTGACGGAGACCTTCAAGAAGGCGTCTCTCAAGAAGCTGCTTCTCTAGCAGGCCACTTGAAATTAGGAAAACTGATCATGTTGTATGATTCCAATGATATTCAACTGGATGGACCAACGTCTAAAGCATTCACAGAAGATGTCGGTAAGCGCTTTGAAGCTTATGGCTGGGAACATATCTTTGTTGAAGATGGCAACGATATGGACGCTATTGATGAAGCTATCACTAAAGCGAAGGAATCAACAGACAAGCCAACATTAATTGAAATTAAAACAGTTATCGGCTTTGGGGCATCAAATGCCGGAACACACAATGTTCACGGTGCACCCCTGGGACCTGAAGGCGTTGAAGCAGCTAAGAAAGCATACGGATGGGAAAACGAAGACTTTTATGTACCACAAGAAGTGTCTGATCGCTTCAAGGAACTAATCGGCGACAAAGGTCAGCAAGCCGAAAATGAATGGAACACTTTAGTGGAAGACTACCGTAAAAACCATTCTGATCTGGCTGATGAATTTGATTCAGCGTTATCAGGTAAATTACCTGATAACTGGGATAAAGATTTGCCATCTTATGCAGCTGGCGACAGTGACGCAGCGACTCGCTCAACGAGTGGTGAAGTGCTGAATGCCATTGCTAAAAACGTTCCGAACTTCTGGGGCGGTTCAGCAGACTTGTCAGGTTCAAACAAAACAATGATTGATGGGGTGGAAGATTTCCAGGCTGGTCAATACGAAGGCCGCAACATCTGGTATGGTGTACGTGAATTTGCAATGACTGCAGCACTTAATGGTATCCTGCTACACGGTGGAACCAAGTCTTACGTATCTACATTCTTTGTATTTACTGATTACTTGAGACCAGCTGTCCGACTAGCGGCATTGTCTGAAATTCCCGCCATCTATGTCATGACACATGACTCTATTGCGGTTGGAGAAGACGGGCCAACGCACGAACCTGTAGAACAGCTGTCAAGTTTCCGAGGTATGCATAATTTGACTGTGCTGCGTCCGGCTGATGGTAATGAAGTAGCTGCTGCTTGGGAAGTAGCTGTAACATCTACTGATAGACCGACTATGCTGGTGCTGACTCGTCAAAATCTGCCCGTACTGGAAGGTACGCAGGAAAATGCCCGCAACAATGTTAAGAAAGGTGCTTACGTGTTATCACCTTCTGAAAGCGACAAACCGGAAGGTATTCTTATTGCAACTGGTTCCGAAGTATCCATTGCAGTAGAAGCTCAGAAACAGCTGAAAGAAAAAGGCCACGATGTTTCGGTCGTTTCCATGCCAAGTTTCGATTTGTTCGAGCTTCAGTCAGATGACTATAAAGAATCAGTTCTGCCATCAGCTGTGACGAACAGAATGGCTATTGAAATGGGCTCTTCATTTGGTTGGCACAAATACGTTGGAACCGATGGAAAAATACTTGCCATTGACAAATTCGGTGCGAGTGGTAATGGAGAAGCAGTGGTTGAATCTTACGGCTTTACTCCAGAAAATATCGTCAACACTTATTTATCTTAATGATGTCAACTTAACTCTGAAAAGGTCGCCTGACTCAGGTGACCTTTTCTATCTTTATAAGGTACATTCTTTTTATCTAGCAATTATAGGTTTATTTTTGCGCTGTAATTGTGTAAAATAGTTCAGTGAGCAGTTTTATGATTTTATTAAGAAATTTTTGAAGAGCGAGAGGAGTGAACGAATTGAATACAGGATTAGCAATTGCTTTAATTTTATTAGCGTTAATTGGAGGCCTTGTGGGCGGATTCTTTATCGCGAGAAAATACATGATGGATTACTTTGAGAAAAATCCACCGATTGATGAAAACATGCTGCGTATGATGATGCTGCAAATGGGTCAGAAACCATCTGAACGTAAAATTAATCAGATGATGAACCAGATGAAATCACAACAGAAAACAGGCAAAAAGAAAAAGAAATAATTAGAATGACGGACGGTCTACTGCTGTCCGTTCTAATTTTTACACAATATGACAATATGTCACTTTTTGTTTCACAATAGATAGAAGATATAGGAGAATGCATTATGGGGATATTCAAGAGATTAAGCTGGTTTTTCAAGCAGGAGAAAAAATCCTACCTGATTGGAATTGCCGGCTTGCTGATAGTTGCTCTTTTACAGTTGATTCCTCCAAGAATCATAGGGATAGTAGTGGATGAAATTGATACGAATACTATCACACAGGAATCTCTGACTTACTGGCTTCTGATATTAGCATCAACAGCTGTCTTTCAATACATTCTGCGCTACATCTGGCGAGTCCGTATATGGGGAAATGCGGCAAAGCTAGAGCAGATTGTGAGAAAGCAGCTGTACGACCACTTTACAAATATGGATAATCAGTTTTTCCAGAAATACCGTACGGGTGATTTAATGGCTCATGCAACTAACGACTTACGTGGGTTGCGTATGGTTGCTGGTGGAGGAATTCTTACAATGGCGGATGCGTTGAGTGTCGGTTTAACAACGCTTTTAGCAATGCTTTTTATTGTAGACTGGCGCCTGACTTTACTTGCAATTATACCGCTGCCGTTTCTGGCATTGGCTTCGCGTGTGCTCGGACGAAAACTTCATTTACGTTTCAGAGATGCACAAGCGGCATTTTCTCAACTGAATGATAAAGTACAGGAAAGTATCCAGGGGATAAAAGTGATTAAAACATTTGGTCAGGAAAAAGAGGACATAGAGGAATTTTCTGCACAGACAGACAATGTAGTTCTGAAGAATAAGTCTGTCTATAAAATAGATTCTCTTTTCGATCCGACCATTACCTTTATCATGGGAATTTCGTATTTTCTGACAATTCTTGTGGGTGGATTATTAATCAGCGGCAATGAAATTTCAATTGGTGATTTCGTCACCTTTATTAACTATATTGGCATGCTTGTCTGGCCGATGTTTGCCATTGGACGACTGTTTAATATTATTGAACGTGGGTCTGCCAGTTATGACAGAATAGAAAATTTGCTGAACGAGGACACTTCTATTGAAGAACGACAGGGTGCAGTAAACGAACCAATCTCAGGAGAATTGAACTATGCTGTTGATTCGTTCCGCTACCCTGATGACAATTCAGAAGCGCTGAATTCGATTCATTTCAGACTTCAAGCAGGTGGGACCCTGGGGATAGTAGGGAAAACTGGTGCAGGAAAAACAACGATTCTTAAACTGCTCTTGAGAGAATATGATGAATATAAAGGAAAAATTGCCTATGGACGGTACGACATTCGCGATTATACCTTAGATGCTTTGTTAAAACATGTTGGATATGTTCCACAGGATAATTATCTCTTTTCCAATACGATAAGAGAAAACATTCGTTTTGCCGATCCGTCATTATCACAGGACGCTGTTGAGGCGGCTGCTAAGCTGGCAGATATTCACGATGACATTAGCGAACTGCCTGAAGGGTATGATACCGAAGTCGGTGAACGCGGGGTCTCCTTATCAGGAGGGCAGAAACAGCGTATTTCAATAGCCAGAGCCATTCTAATCAATCCTGAACTGATGATTTTAGATGACTCGCTTTCTGCCGTGGATGCCAAAACGGAAGAAAGTATCTTGTCCGGTTTGAAGGAAATCAGAGCGGGTCAGACGACTATTATAGCAGCACACCGTATCAGTTCAGTTATGCACGCAGAGGAAATAATTGTAATTGATGACGGTAAAATTGTGGAAAGAGGAACGCACAATGAGCTGCTTGCTGTTGACGGCTGGTATAAGGACATGTTTGAACAGCAGCAACTTGAAAGAAAAATAGAAGGGGGCGATGAATAATGGAACAGGAAGAACTATCCAAAAGGCGATCCATTCCTTTCAAGGAACAGATGACAATCATTAAGCGTATTATGTCATTTGCCTATCCCTATAAAAATCAGTTTATGCTTGCGATTGTTTTCAGTGTAGCACTGGCTGTTACCAACGCCGCTTTACCCCGTATAATTCAGATTTTTATAGATGATCATCTTGCCACTGGAGCAGTCGCACTGCAGACTATCTTGTTCTTTGCAGGACTGCATCTGAGTGTGACTGTCTTGAGGATGACCGTCTGGTATTTCGAGCTGTATATTTTCAATATGGCATCTGAAAAAACTGTTCAGAATATCAGGTTTCACCTGTTTACCAAACTGCATAATTTGGGTATGCGTTTCTTTGATCAGACATCCACCGGGTGGATTATTACTCGTGCGACAAATGACACAGAAGCAATGAAAGATTTCTGGCATGTCTTCCTGACCATTATGCAAGGTGTGTTTGGAGTAGTTATTTCGCTTGGAGCCATGTTCCTTCTGGATGTAACGGTAACGTTATGGATTCTTATTTTCGCTCCGGTCCTTCTGCTGGTCATCCGATTTTATCAGGTGTACAGCTCGCGAACTTACCGGGAAATGAAGTCTAAATTGAGCCTGTTGAATACTAAGCTAGCTGAAACAATTAATGGGATGTCAGTTATCAAGCAGTTCAGACAGGAAAGACGTCTACAGAAAGAGTTTGAAGAAACAAATAAATCTTATTTTGATTCCCGTTTCTCGATGGTCCGCATCAATGCACTGCTGTTAAGTCCGGTTATCAATATGCTTTATACTCTATCGGTTGTTCTCATACTGGCAATATTCGGTATTGAAGCACTGAATAGTCCAATTGAAGTGGGAATTATTTATGCATTCACCTCCTACGCCAATGACTTTTTCCGACCGCTTACACGTTTAATGGACAGTTTGAGCTTGTTCCAGGATGGTGTAGTATCAAGCAGCCGGATTCTGACTGTGATGGACAATGAAGAATTTGTACCTGAACAGAAAGATAGTGCGAAGGCTCTAGTTAAGGAAGGAAAAGTAGAATTCAAAAATGTATCCTTTTCTTATGATGGAAAAAATAAGGTTCTGGATGACATTTCATTCACGGTCAATCCTGGAGAAACCGTTGCCCTTGTCGGACATACCGGAAGCGGGAAATCGTCCATTATAAATGTGCTGATGCGTTTTTATGAGTTTCAAGAAGGAGAGGTTCTGATTGACGGTCAGTCCATCAGAGAATTCCCAATCAGAGAATTGCGTCAGCGGACAGGGTTAGTCCTGCAGGATTCCTTCCTGTTTTACGGGACGATTAAAGATAACATCCGGCTGATGAATAAGGCGATTACGGATAGAGAAATCATCGAAGCAGCTCGCTTTGTACAAGCGGATCAATTTATAGAGGACCTGCCCGGGCAGTATGATGCACGGGTAGTTGAAAGAGGCGCCAGTTTCTCTAGTGGTCAGAAACAGCTGATTTCTTTTGCTTCAACGATTGTGCGAGATCCGAAAATTCTGATTTTGGATGAAGCCACAGCTAATATAGATACTGAAACAGAGTCCCTTATTCAAGAAGGTCTGGAACGCATGCGTCAGGGACGAACAACGGTAGCCATTGCCCACCGCTTGTCTACAATCCGCGACGCCGACCAGATATTAGTACTGGATAAAGGTCATATCGTTGAACGTGGCACACACGATGAGTTGATTGAAAGAGGCGGTCTCTATAAAGATATGTATGAACTGCAGAATATAGGACTTCAAACTTAAAAAAACATCCCTAAGAGAAGGGCAGGGAGTGACTTACGCTCACTTCCGGGAATCTTCTCAAGGGATGTTTTTTTAAATTTCGCTGTCCAGGCGGTCAAATTCTGACTGAATCAGTTTAGAGTAGTGAGCGTTGATGTCATCTACACCGTCTAGTCGACGTTCGACGGTAAAGGGTCTGCCGAAACGCACACTGGCTTTTTTACGTTTTAAAAGATCTTTGAAGGTATAGGGCCCTTTGTATACAACAGGTACAATTGGTTTCTTGCTCATTTTAGCAATTGTGACAGCTCCGCCTTTCAGTTCGGTGGAATGTCTTGTGCCGGTTGGGAAAATGACGACACCCAGGTCAGTCTCTTTTAGAATCTTGACAGGAGTCTTGATGGCGCTTGGTCCTGGCTTATGTCGGTCGACAGGAAAGGCGTTCATTTTTTTAATCAGCCAATTGAAAACCGGATACTTAAACAATTCTTTTTTTGCCATGAAGCTGAATTGCTTGGGAGAGGCGGCAAGTACGAGAAATACCGGGTCTATCCATGAACGGTGAGGTGCGATTAAGATGTAATTATCATCCACGGGTAAATTTTGTTTTTCCTGTACATCTGGTCTGCCATTGAGAATCCAGACAAGCAGGCGAACAATGATGCGAATAAATGAGTAAAACACGACTACACACTTCCTTTAATTATTCTGTTTCTAGTATGCTACAGAATCCACAATTGCGCAACATTAATTTAAATCTAGGTTGCATTATCTATCTAAATGTAGTATACTTACTAGCGGTGCATTAAGCACTAATTTCACACTTCGGTGGATGTCTCGGATGGTGCTCTGTTGCCATGGAGTGTCCGGACAGTAGAAGCCGTGGGAGGAAAAATATAAAACCAAATGGAGGAATGACAAATGGCAGTTGTATCAATGAAACAATTATTAGAATCAGGTGTACATTTTGGTCACCAGACAAGACGCTGGAACCCTAAAATGAAGCCTTACATCTTTACAGAAAGAAACGGTATCTACATCATCGACTTGCAGAAAACTGTTAAGTTGATTGACCAGGCGTATAACTTTGTACGTGATATCGCAGAAGACGGCGGAACAGTATTGTTCGTCGGAACTAAAAAACAAGCTCAGGATGCTATCAAAGAAGAAGCACAAAGAGCGGGCGCTTTCTACATCAACCACCGTTGGTTGGGTGGAACTCTTACAAACTGGGATACTATCCAGAAGCGTATTAAACGTTTGAAACAGATTGAAAAAATGGAAGAAGACGGCACATTCGATGTCCTACCTAAAAAAGAAGTCGGTATCTTGATTAAAGAACGCGATCGTCTGGAAAAATTCTTAGGCGGAATCAAAGACATGCCTAAGCGTCCTGACGTATTGTTTGTTGTAGACCCAAGAAAAGAGCACATTGCAGTTAAAGAAGCTCAGAAATTGAATATTCCTATTGTGGCTATGGTAGACACAAACTGTGATCCAGATGAAATCGACGTAATCATCCCTTCAAACGATGATGCTATTCGTGCAGTTAAATTGTTAACTAAAACAATGGCTGACGCTGTTATTGAAGGAAACCAGGGAGAAGAAGGCTTTGAAGAAGAAGCTAAATCTGACTCTTTAGATGAAATCGTAGAAGTTGTCGAAGGCGACAACGAGTAATTTCATTTTGATTCATCACTTTATTCTACTAAGGAGGAACTAAATAGTGGCAAATATTAAAGCAGCTCAAGTTAAAGAATTACGTGACAAAACAGGCGTTGGAATGATGGACGCTAAAAAAGCACTCGTTGAAACTGATGGAGACATGGATGCAGCGGTTGACTACCTGAGAGAAAAAGGTGTGTCAAAAGCAGCTAAGAAAGCAGACCGTATTGCGGCTGAAGGTTTAGCAAACGTTCATATCGACGGAAACGTTGCAGCGATTGCTGAAATCAACTCTGAAACTGACTTTGTATCTAAAAATGACAAATTCCAGAATCTAGTTAAAGGCATTACTAAAACAGTTGCAGACAACAAGCCTGCATCTGTTGAAGAAGCATTGACACTGGATATGAATGGCGAAAGCATTCAGGACACTATTACAGAAGCAACTCAGACTATTGGTGAGAAAATCACTTTCCGTCGTTTTGCCGTTGTTGAAAAAACTGACAACGATGTTTTCGGTGACTACGAGCACATGGGCGGACGCATTACTGTTCTTTCTACTATTGAAGGAACTGATGATGTTGAAGTAGCGCGTAATGTGTCTATGCACATCGCTGCCATCAACCCTAAATTCCTTACTCGTGAAGACGTTTCTCAAGAAGAGCGCGATCACGAATTAAGCGTGTTGACTGAACAGGCGAAAAACGAAGGAAAACCTGCTAATATCGTTGAAAAAATGGTACAGGGCCGTCTAAACAAATGGTTAGCTGAAGTGAGTCTTGTAGATCAGCCATATGTTAAAGATCCTGACAAAACAGTTGGTGAGTACTTGAGCGAAAAAGGTGCGTCAATCAAATCATTCATCCGTTATGAAGTTGGAGAAGGAATTGAAAAACGTTCTGAAGATTTTGCAGCTGAAGTTCAAAGTCAATTAGGTAAAAAATAATAATATAAAGCGGGGGCTTTTTCCCCGCTTTTTTTATAGCAATTTTAACCATAGACGAGTGAGAGACGTTATATTTTATAATGACCTCAATGAGGTTGTATGGTAAAATGGTGTCGTATGAATGATGGAGGGAAAATAGTTATGGAAGAAGCGAAGTATAAGCGAATTGTACTTAAATTGAGTGGAGAAGCGTTAGCCGGTGACACTGGATTTGGCATTCAGCCACCGACCATTCAGGAAATCTGCCAGGAGATTAAAGATGTTCACGCACTGGGAATTGAAATTGCCATTGTTGTCGGCGGTGGAAATATTTGGCGCGGACATGTAGGAGCAGAAATGGGGATGGAACGTTCTCAGGCTGATTACATGGGAATGATTGCAACAATCATGAATGCACTGGCACTTCAGGACTCGCTGGAAAATGTTGGTGTACCTACGCGTGTGCAGACTTCAATTGAAATGAGACAAGTAGCTGAACCTTACATCAGAAGAAAAGCCATTAGGCATCTTGAAAAAGGCCGCGTCGTAATTTTTGCCGGTGGTACAGGCAGTCCGTATTTCTCAACGGATACGACAGCTGCTCTTAGAGCTGCAGAAATGCATGCGGATGTTATCATGATGGCTAAGAATAATGTTGACGGTGTCTATTCAGCTGATCCGAAGCTTGATGCCAACGCTGTTAAATACGAAGAACTGACTTACCTTGATATTATCAACAAGTCTCTTCAAGTAATGGATACGACTGCATCATCATTGAGCATGGATAACGATATTCCGTTAGTAGTATTTAATCTGAATAAAAAAGGAAACATCAAACGTGTCGCCTTGGGTGATACGATTGGAACAACTGTTAGGAGGAAGAATAATGACTGAGGCAATTTTAAAAGATACAAAAAGTAGAATGATTAAAGCAGAACAGGCTTATGTAAGAGAGCTTGGGAATATCAGAGCAGGAAGAGCAAATCCTAGCCTGTTGAACCGTGTGCATGTTGATTATTATGGTGCACCAACTCCACTGAATCAACTGGCTCAAATCAGTGTACCTGAACCGCGTGTTCTACTGATTACACCTTTTGATAAAACAGCACTGGGTGAAATTGAAAAGGCCATTAATCAGGCAGATTTGGGCATTCCACCTGCAAATGACGGAAATGTTATTCGCATGATTGTTCCTGCATTGACAGAGGAAAGACGTAAAGAAGTGGCTAAGCAGGTCGGAAAAGAAGCAGAAAATGCCAAAATTGCTATCCGTAATATCCGTCGAGATGCCATTGATTCAATTAAAAAAGATGATGATCTGACTAAAGATGATGTGCATTTTTATGAAGATGAAGTTCAGAAACTGACAAATGCCAGCGTTGCGGCAGTGGATAAATTATCTGCAGAAAAAGAAAAAGAAATACTGGAAGGTTAAATAAATAAGGAGAGCAGCCTGTCTTTCTTTAAGGTCAATCAGCAATGAGATTCCTTAAAGAGACAAGCGTGCTCTCCTTTTTTAATTTTAAAGCTTACTGATAATGTATTTATTCACCAGTTTTGTGACGACCGAAGTCACAACTATACTTATGATATACTTTCTTAAACGTCTCATACAACGTTCCTCCTTAACATGAAATTAACATATCCATTCGTCTCACACTTACAGTATAGCAAATAACAAAAGAGACTAAAAACAGAACGATTTAAAATAGCTTAAAGGCTTTTTAATTTTTATGGTAATTTCTGTCTTTTTTTACTACAATAGAAGAGATGACTTAATACTAGGAGGGTATGGTGCACACGCACCTCAAAATATGGCCAAGAACGATGAACGCAATATACCCGATCATGTTGCCATGATTATGGATGGTAACGGCCGATGGGCTGAACAACAAAATAAGCCAAGAAAATATGGACATGAAGAAGGAATGGAAGCTGTAAGGCGCGTAACTATGCGGGCAAGCGAAAGAGGCATCAAAGTGCTGACACTTTATGCGTTTTCCACTGAAAACTGGAAACGGCCACCTCAGGAAGTCCACTTTCTGATGCAACTGCCCATACGCTTTTTTGACAAGTTTGTTCCGGAGCTTCAGGAACGCAATGTCAAAGTGAATATGATTGGATTTGAAGAAAATGTTCCATCTTCAACTAAAAAAGCGATTAAGAAGGCAATGGATCAGACTAAAGATAATACCGGGATGATTTTGAATTTTGCATTTAATTACGGCAGCCGTTCTGAAATTGTCAATGCAACAAAGGCAATCAGTAAAAAAGTTCTTGAAGGCAGTCTTAAACCGGATGATATAAATGAGCAGACGATAGAAGACTTTTTGCTGACAGAGAGTATCGCACCTTATCAGGATGTTGATTTACTTATTCGCAGCAGTGGAGAACAGCGACTGAGCAACTTTCTTCTCTGGCAGAATGCGTATAGTGAATTTTATTTCTCAAATCTGTTATGGCCTGAGTTTAACGGCGATGTACTGGATGAAGCGCTTCTCAGTTACAAAAACAGAAAGCGTCGATACGGGGCGCTGTAATTACTCTATGAAAGTTGAGGAAACGTTATGTTTAAACGAATTGCAACTGCTGTAATTGCATTACTGTTATTTTTACCTCTAATCTGGTTTGGTTCATGGCCACTGGAATTACTTATGGCAGTACTGGCAATTCTGGCTCAAATGGAATTTATACAGATGAAAAAAATGAAACTGACTTCTTTTCCTGCAGTAATCAGTAGTTTGGGCGTAGGGGCGCTTATCTTCAGCCAGAGACTGACCTTTATTTTTGGAGGTCAGGTCCTCATAAAACTGATCAGTCTGACAGCTCTTTCTCTGCTGATTTATGCGCTCAATAAACCTGAGTTTAAAATCAGTCAGATTACTTCGATTGTCTACCTTATGACATACATTGGCATTGGTTTTTACTCATTTGTTCAATTGAGAGAAACGAGTCTGACC
This sequence comes from Alkalibacterium psychrotolerans, assembly GCF_054784355.1. Lineage (NCBI taxonomy): Bacteria > Bacillati > Bacillota > Bacilli > Lactobacillales > Carnobacteriaceae > Alkalibacterium > Alkalibacterium psychrotolerans. The sequence goes on from NZ_BAAGPH010000021.1 coordinate 35,686, forward strand.
TTTTTAGTGTTGATGCTTCTAATTATCTGGACAACTGATTCGGGTGCTTACCTTGTTGGACGAAAAATCGGCAAGCGAAAACTCGCTCCGTCAGTCTCGCCAAACAAAACAGTTGAAGGCGCGGTTGGAGGGACTGTCGCTGCAGGGATTGTAAGTGCCGTTTATTTAGTGTTTTTCCCATTGTATGCGTCTTATATACTCACACTTCTGTTCATGATCGGCCTTTCAGTGATAGGTCAGCTGGGTGATTTAATTGAGTCTAAACTGAAAAGAGAGTATAAAATAAAAGATTCCAGTAATTTGCTGCCGGGTCACGGAGGAATACTTGACCGCTTCGACAGTATGCTGCTTGTCTTGAACGTCATTTTTATTATTGGTGTACTATAGGAAAAACTACGCATGAAGGAGTCTAGTCATGATACAAACTATATTAGCTTTTGCGCTCGTATTCGGAATTATTGTTATTATTCACGAATTCGGACATTTTTATTTTGCAAAAAGAGCCGGAATCCTCGTAAGAGAATTTGCGATTGGTTTCGGTCCGAAAATTTTTCACCATCGTAAAGGGGAAACTACGTACACTATTAGACTGCTGCCTGTGGGCGGGTATGTCCGGATGGCCGGCTACGAAGAAGAGGCGGACATTCGTCCCGGCATGTCAGTTCAACTGACGCTGGATGAGGATGAAAAGGTCTCACAGATAGATTTACAGCCAAAAGAAGGCGATATCGATTCAGTACCTCTGGAAGTGACGTCCTTTAATTTTGATGATGATCTGTTCATAGCCGGCCGAGTCGGTTTTGAGCAAGAAGAACAGGTGTTTAATGTCAATAGAGACGCCTTACTAATTGAAAAAGATGGGACATTACTGCAGATTGCACCGAAAGATCGTCAGTTTCAAAGTGCAAGTCTCGGCAATCGTATGATGACTAACTTTGCCGGACCCATGAATAATTTCATCCTGGCAATCATTGCGTTCACCGTGCTTGCGTTTATGCAAGGCGGTGTTCCAAGTCAGGAACCATTAATTGGAGAAATAGAAGAAGGGTCTCCCGCAGCACAGGCCGATCTTGAACAGGGTGACAGAGTCCTGGCGATTGATGGGGAAACGGTTGACTCCTGGAACGAAATGGTCGCCATTATTCAACAGTATCCAGACGAAGACATCACACTGGAAGTTGAAAAAGAAAACGGAGAAGTACTGGAAGAGACCATTCGTCCAGAAGCAGCCGATGTTGACACACAGACGATTGGCCGTATTGGCATTCAGGCCTATATCGACGAGAGTCTGTCTTCTAAATTAACGTATGGCTTTTCAGAAACACTCTTTATCGTTACACAAATCTTTACATTGCTCGCTTCTTTCTTTACCGGAGGATTCAGCGTGGATCAATTGGGTGGCCCTGTAGCTATCTACGCGACAACAGAAGCTGTTGTGCAGGCTGGGGCATTCGGTTTAATCAGCTGGATTGGATTTTTGAGTGTGAACCTGGGAATTATGAATCTTCTACCTATTCCTGCTTTAGATGGAGGGAAGCTTCTGCTGAACATTATCGAAGGAGTGCGGGGTAAACCTATCAGTCAAGAAAAAGAAGGGTATATTACTTTGATTGGGGTACTGTTCCTGCTGATACTCATGCTTCTCGTAACATGGAATGATATACAGACATTCTTTTTAAATTAATTAATCGAAGGAGATTGCACTTATTATGAAACAGTCGAAATTATTTGCCCCTACACTTAGGGATGTACCAAACGATGCGGAGGTAATCAGTCACCAGCTGCTTTTGAGAGCGGGTTATATCCGACAGATTTCTTCAGGAATCTACACTTATCTCCCATTGGCTAACCGTGTGATGGAAAAAATCAAAACCATTATACGAGAAGAGCTGGATGCTATTGACGGATCAGAAATGCTTCTGCCGGCCCTGCTGCCTGCAGATTTATGGAAAGAATCCGGTCGTTATGAAACATATGGTGAAGACTTGATTAAATTAAAAGACAGACATGAACGCGACTTCATCCTAGGGCCGACTCATGAAGAAACGTTCGCTAAACTGATTAGTGAAGAAATCAAATCATATAAAAAGCTGCCATTGATGCTGTATCAGTTTCAGACAAAGTACAGAGACGAAAAGCGTCCGCGCTTCGGCCTAATGCGTGGGAGAGAATTCATCATGAAAGATGCCTATACCTTCCACGACAGTTATGAAAGTCTGGACGAATCGTATGATCAAATTGCTCAGGCCTATACTAATTCTTTTGAACGCATGGGGCTAAACTTCCGTTCAATTATCGGTGATGCCGGTGCAATGGGCGGAAAAGACTCTGTAGAATTTATGGCATTGGCAGAGTCAGGTGAAGATACCGTTGTTTATTCGGATGCGAGTGACTATGCCGCAAACCTGGAAATGGCGAGCAGCCCGTATAAGCAGTCGCCCAATACCGATGTGCAACTCGAAGTAAAAGAAGTGGATACACCAGGCACGACAACGATAGCGCAAGTAGCAGAATTTCTGAATGTGAAACAAGCTCAAATTCTGAAGAGTGTGCTGTATATCGCTGACGGTGAGACCCCGGTACTGGCTATAGTCCGTGGCGATCAGGAAGTTAATGATGTTAAGCTACGCATGGCTTTAGAAGCTGAAGAAGTTGTACCTGCAGATGACGATCAGATTAAAACGCTTTTTGAGACAGTACCTGGCTACGCTGGTCCAGTAAACCTGAGTGAAAAGGTTAAAGTAGTCGGTGATTTTCATGTTCAGGATGTAGTGAATGGTGTAACGGGCGCAAATAAAGAAGGCGTGCACTTTATCAATGTTACGCCTGAAAAAGACTTTAACGCTTCTCTTTATGCAGACATTCGTATGGTTAAAGAAGGAGACCCTTCTCCAGATGGAAAAGGAAGCCTTACCTTTACTAAAGGAATTGAAATCGGTCATATATTTAAGTTGGGAACCAGGTACAGCGATGCAATGAATGCGACGGTACTGGATAATAACGGCAGACAGACTCCCGTTATTATGGGAAGTTACGGCATTGGTGTCAGCAGACTGCTGTCAGCTGTAGCAGAACAGTATGCAGACGACAAGGGATTGGTCTGGCCTGCTTCCATTGCACCTTTTGATGTACACTTGATTCCGGTTCAGATGAAGAAAGAAGACCAGAGAGAGACTGCTCAGACGCTTTATACTGAACTGCAGAAGAAAGGCTACTCTGTACTGATTGATGATCGTAATGAGCGTCCGGGAGTTAAATTTACTGATGCTGAACTGATTGGCATTCCGCTACAGATCACTGTCGGTAAAAAGGCGTCCGAAGGAATTGTGGAAATCACTATCCGTAAGACGGGTGAAATGATTGAAGCGAGAGTAGACGAATTGTTCCACACAATCGATATACTCAAGCAGGCTTAAATCAATCTAATTGGATGAACAGTAAAACTGAGGCAGACTTTTGTCTCAGTTTTCTATTCTATACGGGCACTAATAGCAAAAGAAAGAAGGCTGTACCTTGAGTTTAAACAAATCTGAACTATTTCATACATTATTAAAGCAGGCTGACCTGGCAGTAAACGAAGAAAACGAACGGTGGCTGGAAGGCGGAGAGGTTGAGACTGTCACAGTCTTTAAGAATGAGAAGAAATGGCTTATTCATCTTAACTTTCCAGATATTTTGCCTTACAGTCTTTATCTTTCACTGATTAATTCACTGAAAAAGGCCTTTCATTCAATTAAAATTGTTTCAGTTGAAATCAGTACCACTCATCCCGAAGTAACCACTGAAAAAGTAAAAGCCTATTGGCAGTTGGCTTGTCAGTTAAGTGAGGTCGATTCGCCTATATGTAATCAGGCACTTGCTGAGAATTTCCCTCGAATGGAAGCTAACAGGTGGGTTTTTCCTATCGATCAGGAACTGACATTTGAAAAGTACGACAAGGAATTTTTACCTCAAATTTCTAAAGCCTATCATAAACTGGGCTTTCCGACGAGCTTTTCAATCAAAGCCTTTGTCGATCAGAAGGCCAGTGAAACAAAAATGAATGAGTTTAAGGTTCAGAAAGAGGAAAGCGATCAGCAACTGGCGAAAGAATACACCAAACTGTTTGAAACAGTTGAAAAGAAAAAGGAAAGTTCCAGACAAGCTGGTCACAGTGGGCCGATAAAAATGGGACGTGCCATTGCCTCCAATGAAGAAATCACTCAGATGATCAGCATTGTTGAAGAGGAAAGACGAGTCACGCTTGAAGGTTATGTCTTTGATTGTGAAGTCAGGGAGCTTCGTTCGGGGAGGAAATTACTATTACTTAAAATTACCGATTACACCTCTTCTTTCACGTGCAAACGGTTCTCGAATAATGAGCAGGATGAAGCTGTTTTTGAAGCCATTAAGACCGGCATGTGGGTTAAAGTGCGAGGCAGTATTCAAGAAGACACCTTCATGCGTGATTTAGTCATGAATGTTCAGGACATTACGCAGACGTTTCACGATGAAAGAAAAGACAGTTACGAAGGGGACAAGAAACGCATTGAGCTGCATGCCCACACGAATATGAGTCAGATGGATGCCATTCCAGCTGCAAGCGACCTTATCGAACAGGCGGCAAAGTTTGGACATGAAGCCATTGCGATAACTGATCACGGAGTCGGGCAGTCTTATCCGGAAGCACACTCAGCCGGGGAAAAACATGGTGTGAAAGTCATTTACGGACTGGAAGCCAACCTGGTGGATGATGGTGTCCCTATTGCCTATAACGAAGAACATCTGAATCTAAATGAAGGGACCTATGTGGTCTTCGATGTGGAGACCACTGGCCTATCAGCTATCTACGATAATATTATTGAATTGGCTGGAGTCAAGATGTACAAAGGAAATGTCATCGAGGAATTCCAGGAGTTTATTGATCCGGGGCACCCCTTGTCGGATACAACTGTTCAGTTGACCGGCATTACAGATGATATGGTCAGGGGATCGAAAACGGAACGCGAAGTACTGGATTTATTTAAGGCCTTTACTAAAGACAGCATACTGGTTGCCCATAACGCTTCCTTTGACATGGGCTTCTTGAATACTGCTTATAAAAAGCACGGGCTGGATGCGTCAGAACTACCGGTTATCGATACACTGGAGTTTTCACGTTTCATCAACCCGACCTTTAAAAGCCACCGACTGAACACATTGGCTAAACGGTTCAAAGTCAACTTGGAACAGCATCACCGGGCTATTTATGATGCACAGACTACTGGTAATTTGCTTTGGATTTTTGTGAAGAAAGCTCAGGAAGAGTACAACATTCAGTATCATGACGAGTTGAATCAGTATATGGGCGGTGGGGATGCTTACAAGCGGTCCCGTCCAAGTCATGTCACCTTATGGGCCAGTTCGCAGGCAGGGTTGAAAAATATATTTAAAGTTATTTCTGGCTCACTTATTAATTACTTTTACCGCGTTCCCAGACTGCCTCGCTCTTTCCTTGAAAAGCATAGAGAGGGGATTCTAGTCGGTTCCGGCTGTGCCAGCGGAGAAGTCTTTGAAGCGATGATGCAAAAAGGGTATGAGGAAGCCAAAGAAAAAGCTAGCTATTATGATTATCTGGAGATTATGCCGAAAGAAGCCTACAGTGATTTGATAGCCAGAGAATTGGTCAGAAATGAATCGGACCTGGAAGACATCATAAAGAACATTATCAAACTTGGTGAAGAACTGAATATCCCAGTAATAGCAACGGGAAATGTACATTATATCCATCCGGAAGATTCTGTTTACAGAGATATTCTTCTGGAAACACAAAATTCCTCTTCAGTTTCTGACAAGGATAACCCGGCGGTCCATTACCGAACCACAGATGAAATGCTTGAAAGCTTTTCATTCCTTGGCGAAGAGAAGGCTAAAGAAGTTGTGATAGACAATCCGCACACCTTTAACAAGAACATTGATGACGACATTACACCTGTCAAGAAAGAACTGTATACGCCTAAGATGGAAGGGGCAGAGGATGAAATTCGTCAGATGAGCTATGACAAAGCGCACAGCTTGTATGGGGATCCCTTACCGGAAATCATCGAAGCCAGACTGGAAAAAGAACTGGACAGTATTATAGGAAATGGATTTTCCGTTATTTATCTGATTTCACAGAAACTGGTGCACAAAAGTATAGAAGACGGCTACCTCGTCGGCTCCAGGGGGTCGGTTGGGTCCAGTTTTGTCGCAACAATGACGGGAATAACGGAAGTTAACCCTATGCCGCCACACTACCGCTGCAAGAGCTGCAAGCATTCGGAATTCTTTACAGAAGGAGAAGTCGGTTCCGGCTTTGACCTTCCTGACAAGGACTGTCCGAAATGCGGTGCTGACTTATACCGTGACGGACATGATATTCCTTTTGAAACCTTCCTGGGCTTTAAAGGGGACAAGGTTCCCGATATCGACTTGAACTTTTCCGGCGAATACCAGGCAACGGCTCACCATTATACGAAAGAACTGTTTGGAGAAGATTATGTCTTCCGTGCTGGTACAATCGGAACCATAGCGGACCGGACGGCATTTGGCTTTGTAAAAGGCTACGAGCGCGACCATCAGCTGCATTACCGATCAGCCGAAGTGGACCGATTGTCTAAAGGGCTGACAGGTGTCAAGAGAACGACCGGTCAGCACCCCGGCGGAATCATTGTTATACCTGATTACATGGATGTCTATGACTTCTCGCCCATCCAGTTCCCAGCGGATGATCAGGACTCTAAGTGGAAGACAACTCACTTTGATTTCCATTCCATTCATGACAATGTGCTTAAACTCGATATACTAGGACACGATGATCCTACCATGATTCGAATGCTTCAGGATTTATCCGGACTTAATCCGCTGGATATTCCGGTAAACGATCCGGATGTTATGAAACTGTTTAGCGGCACAGAAGTCTTGGGTGTCTCAGAAGAACAGATTCTATCTAAGACAGGTACGCTAGGTGTGCCTGAATTTGGTACACGATTTGTCCGGCAGATGCTTGAACAGACGAAACCGACTACCTTTGCCGAACTGCTTCAAATATCCGGCTTGTCTCACGGAACCGATGTCTGGCTGGGTAATGCGGAAGAACTGATTCGCATGCACAACATTCCTCTGGCAGAAGTTATCGGCTGTCGAGATGACATTATGGTTTATCTGCAGCACCGTGGACTTGAAGATGATGTTGCCTTTAAGATTATGGAGCATGTAAGAAAAGGCAGAGGCATCCCGGATGACTGGCAGGCAGCAATGAGAGAAGAAGATGTGCCGGAATGGTACATTGATTCCTGTCTGAAAATCAAGTATATGTTCCCTAAAGCTCACGCGACGGCGTATGTACTAATGGCTCTGCGAGTGGCTTACTTTAAAGTTCATTACCCACTGTATTACTATGCCGCTTATTTCTCAATTCGAGCCAGTGATTTTGATCTTGAAGTCATGTGCCAAGGGAAAGATGCCATCAAGTCACGAATGAAGGAAATCAATGAAAAGGGAATGGATGCGACAGCTAAAGATAAAAACCTGCTGACAGTCCTGGAACTTGCTAACGAAATGGTTGAAAGAGGCTATTCATTTAAAATGGTGGATCTTTACAAATCTCATGCTTCAGACTTTACCATTGAAGAGAACGCCTTAATTGCTCCTTTCCGCGCAGTTCCTTCTCTGGGAGGCAGCGTTGCAAATGCAATAGTTGAAGCGAGAGAGGACGAACCGTTCTTATCTAAAGAAGACTTGTCAAGAAGAGGAAAAGTCTCCAAGACTGTTATGGAATATCTGGATGCAAACAATGCTTTGAAAGGTCTGCCAGATGAAAACCAGTTGTCTTTATTTGATATTTAGGATAAATCCCTATGTGTAAAATTAATGTCGGAAGAGGGGAAATTCGACCTAGACAAAAAGAAAGAAGACCCTTAATCTAGAGATAACGACAACGCTAGAGAAAGAGGTCTTCTTATGAATCAAATTATATCAGAAATNACATCATGTTCCTCTGTCATTATTAGCACCTCCTTAAGGGTGTGTCTAATCAAATTGGGAAGTTAATTTAAGGATTCAGTGAAGAGAATACCAGCCACTTAATATCCTTGAATGTATTTTAAACAAGGGAAGTGGTGTGTAAAATGATACGCATAAACCGAAAGTCACAAGTAAGAAAGTTATGTGAAATAAATAGCAATATGGATAACTATGTGTAAAATTAATGTCGGAAGAGGGGAAATTCGACCTAGACAAAAAGAAAGAAGACCCTTAATCTAGAGATAACGACAACGCTAGAGAAAGAGGTCTTCTTATGAATCAAATTATATCAGAAATCATCACAACTTTAAAGGATTCTTCTTCCCTTTTAGAAGCAGAATTAGCCTTAGAAACGGTTTTTCAACGTATCACTCAACAGTTACTCAGTGCCGCTATTAAACAGATTGATTTAGAATTACTTCATGATTACAAAGAGCAAGGATATGAGATTGACAGTGTGCCTGACCGTACGCTTCAATTTACATTCGGAACCGTTGAATTTGAACGCCACCGTATGCGAAAAGAAGGCGAAAAAAGTGTGATTCCTTTTGATAAAGCCGTCGGCTTAAAGCCTAGAATCCGTAATTCTCCTCTTGTAGAGATGAAAGCAGCTCAAATAGCTTCAGATGGAACGTACCGCAAAGCAGAAGAAGCTATTAATCTTCTTACATCTTTTTCGCTGAGTCATACGACCATTCATACTATCACTCAAAAAGTCGGTGAAACCATTCAAGAATGGACAGAAACAGCACCTCTTCAAGACGAGACGTCTCAGAAAGATAAGAAAAAAACGCCTGTCTTATTTATTGAAGGTGACGGGTTAATGCTTACAAAAGGCAAGGAGAAAAAACGTCCTGAGATTCATCGTGTTCAGTTTCATGAAGGGGTAGAGTATAAAGGAAAACAGAAAAGACCTGTCTTAATTAATTCTAAAATGTTTGAGAGTACTGTATCAAGTAAAGAAGCTTTTAAACGTGCAAGCCTTTGGTTAGAGTCGCTGTATGATATACGCGAGACGATCGTCATTTCCAACAGTGATGGAGGCAGCGGTTACGACAAAGATAAATTCCATCAAATCATTGGCAAATGCCAGCGACACGAACATTTTAGAGATGCTTATCATGTAAACGAGAAAATCAAACAACGAATGTATTTTGATAAAAAGATGGAAAAGAAAATGAAAGAAGCTGTGCGTACATACGATTGGGATCGTATTGAAACCATAATCGCTACAACGGAGAGTCGCATTGAAATTAACAATGAAAAAGCAACTGAATATCAGGAAGAACTTACCATGTTAAAAGCTTATCTATATAGAAATTGGGAAAGTCTTAAACCATTTAAAATGAGGGATTTACCCGTAAATAAAGGGATTGGTGTTTGCGAAAGTAATCATCGTCCTTATAGTTATCGTATGAAACGACAAGGACGAGGGTTTTCAGCTCAAGGTGCTGGGAATGTAGCAGCGATCATTTCTGCACGTAAGAACGGAACGTTTCTCAAAGCGCTAACAGATAAAATACCGGAACTTACAACGAAACTCCAGCCGGAGTTTAAGGGTGCAGTGAGAGCAGCTTTGAAGAAAAGCCAACATAGACCTTCAATAGGTGTAAAAATTGGAAGAATAGCTAATAATGGCTCTTCATCAAGTCCAATGGGGCAATTACAGAAATTATTTAATTAGAACTGACTTTCTCAAGCCTTTTAAAAGCTCGAACAGCAAAAAAGGCTTGAGAAAGTCAAAAACAATAAACTGCGTTTCAGATTTCTAGAATAAATTTCCGAGAATAGCTTTACACATAC
>NZ_BAAGPH010000022.1:0-17314 GCF_054784355.1 Alkalibacterium psychrotolerans
AAGATCGGGAAGTTCAGTATTTTTCAATGCCTTATCAAGCACAATCATGGTCGAAACCCCGTCGTGTCTGTATTCGATCAATCCGTGAAGCAGGAGAACTCCTCTTTCAACACGCATTCATTGTGACGAATCTATCCGATAATGTCTCACCTGAAGTCATATTCTCTCTTTACGGCAAGCGAGGGACAATGGAGAATTTCATCAAAGAAGCGAAAGGTGGCTTTTATTTCGATAAAACAGACAGTCCACGCTTCTTAGAAAATCATGTCAGAATGATGATTAGTCTGCTTGCATACAACCTCATCAACTGTCTAAAGACTATCGGCTTTGATAAAAAAAACCAAGGGATGACTATTCATTCCATCCGACTAACATTCCTTAAAGTCGCTGGCAAACTTGTGCAAACAGGCAGACGAGCCTATCTAAAATTGTCGAGTTATCATGTGTATCAAACTGAATTCTATAGGGTCTTCGAGCGCCTACGGCGATCCAGTCAATGGATTTAAATCAGTCATCACGTTAATTTTTTGAATCANTCCCTAGTTCTTTAGTAACTTTTTTTATTGTAGTTAAAAGCCACTGGTCATAGCCTATTCTAAGAAAGCATATTGCAGTTTCTCCCACGTTGAAATATCTCTGTTTTGTTCGCCAAAATAGCCACTGATTGTTAACAACATCGGGATTTTTGGTATACACATCCATAGGATCTTCAATGCCATTATGAATGGTAAACTTTATTTTGATATTAGATAAATCATCGATTCTAAGTAAGTCATTTAGCATAATAGCGGTCATGTCTTTACGCCTCCTGTCATTATATTATTCCTTAAGATTGAGTTTAATCCCAATACTTTAACCAATAACTCTACCTAGGATAAGTCTTTTTCACCCTCTTAAACAGATTATTGCGCTTATCCCTCTAATCTTTCTTTTCATAAGCTTCACGATGCAACTCACGGATCTCCTCTTCAAATTCCAACACCGGTCCGTCGACCTCTGCATCCCGGATGATTTCTTCGATTGCCAGGTTCCGCACCGGTGATTGAGGAGCCCCCATTTCTTCCATCCACTCTACCAGCTGTTTGGATGAACTGGCATACACAATTCTGCCCAAACCAACCCATCCATGGGCTGCGGCACACATGGGACAATGTTCGCCAGAGGTATAGACGGTAGCCTTCTTTCGTTCTTCCGGTGTCAGGTATGCTGCTGCAAAGCGTGCCAGGGAAAACTCCGGGTGCAGGGTATGGTCTCCGCCTGCCACGTGATTATGGTCTTCCGCAAGCACCTCACCTTTGCTTGACACAAGCACGGAGCCAAATGGCTGATTTCCTTTTTCCAGTGCCGTTCTTGCCAGGTGAATGCACCGCCTGAGATGCTTTAAATCTGTTTTACTGATCATAGCGAATCGCTCCTCATCCTGTTTCAATGTATGTTCTCTTCATAGAAGTTTTTTTAAGAAACCTTATCCAACTCTTCAATCAACGCACTCTTCCTAGGATAGGCTTCTTTGATGGTATCGGCTAACTCATTCTGTTTCACTACTCCCACTACCTGGCCGTACTGTCTGATTTTTGCGGCGAGTTGTTTGTACTCTTTTCGAGTAGACAGGGTGTCTGCGTAGTCCAGGAGGTAGCGGGTATACAGAGTTTCAGTTTCTTTTGGGTAGTGCGGTTTGAGTAGAGGCGCGACTGCTTCAACTAAGGCAGTTTTAATACCGACCAATTCCAGTAGGCCGCTCCAGTCTTCTTCCATGATTAAAATGTTTTTGTATACACCGGTCAGGATAAAATCAGGCTGTCTGGCTCTTAGAGCGGTTTTGACTTTCTGATAAAATGCTTTCGAGTTGCTCACAACGTCTTTCGTCTGCTGGTAGTAGTCCTCTTTTCCTTTTAAAATCAGCTGAATGGCCACTTCAGCGGTCTGCTCTTCGTTACCTACGCCTCGGTAAGCTTCATAGGCGTACTGCAACGTTGTTGTCATGTCCGTTTGCTGTCCACGCTCTTTCATTTCAGAAAGCAGCTTAAGGACGTTTTGATACTTGTTTTTTTCAATCAAAAAGCGCATGAGGGATTCAGTGATTTGGTAAAAGGCTGTGTGCTGATTTAAAAAGTCTACATAGGCCTCGTCGGATTCGTAGAGTTTAATGACCGCCGCTTGAATCAATAAGAGTTGCGGCAGAACATACTCTTTTTCCAAGTCATCTAAGCCGTCTATTTTGTCGTCAACAATGCGTTGAAAAGCCTCTCTAACGTCTGGCACACTCAAAATAGAGACAAACTGCGACAACAGTTGGATGGCGTAATCAGACCAGGCTTGGAAAACAGGCTGCTTAACGGTTTCCCTTAAATCAGCTAGTAACGTCAGCTGCTCTTCTTTATCGGAGAAGACATAGATATCAAGTGTGTCGTGCAAAGTATCGAGAATACAGTCCAGTAAGGTCCCCACACTTCCGCCAGAATCGTCGCAGCAGTCAATGAGCTGAGTTGCTTCAGTATAGAAAAACAGCAGAGTTTTCAGTTTGTCATAGGTTGGGTCGGTTTCTTCAATCTGTTCAAGCAGTTCCTGCAGTTCGTCCGTCAAGTCCATGGTGTCGTAATACGATATAAAGCCCGTGTGATCTTTCGCGGCTTCAATAATGTCCACAATCGTATACATCGGCGGCAGAGCTTCCGAAGGTTTGCCAGATTTCTTGACGGTGCCCATCAGTTTGTCGCGCTCAGATGGGTAACGTCTAAATAAAATCAGTAGTAAGGACATGAGCCGGTCCCGGTCCAGTTGCCCAAGCAAATCGGTCAGATCCTGCATCTCTTCGTTTTCTTGCTTGTCGTTCATTTTAATGCGAATATACAAAAAAGCCGCCACTTGATGCTTGCAGAAGGGTCCTTGATCATACGGACAGGAACAGGCCGTTTTCGCTATAGTATCCAAGTCTTCCGCCAGTGTTACGGCAACTTCATAATAGGCACTGCCTTTAAAAATAAAACGATACAGCTGGTCGGTTTCCTTTTTAACGGATTGGATGTTGTCATAATTTAAGTACCCGATTCCCCTTTTAAAAATCATCGGGTCAATGTGCTCTTCAATGTTAGAGAGTTTCATAAGCGCCTCCTTAACTCAATCTTTTTAGCACGTGTTTAATGTGGCTTGTTACTTCCTAGTCTACACTATTTCATGCTCGGGTGACACGATAAACCCCGGGAATCGTTTAGCTGCAATAATGTAAGCGCATAGAAAAACACAAATATTGTCTAGCAAAACACGTTAATTAGCCTTTTAAACAAACCGCTTTCATCCTATAATAAAGCTATAATGATTAGGAGGAATGTCAGCATGAGTGTTCATTATTATGTTTCAAAAAACGGATCAGATTCAGCGGACGGTTCCCAGGGCCAGCCGTTTCTGACGATTAACAAGGCCGCTTCTGTGGCAATCGCGGGCGATACGGTCACGGTTCACGAAGGAGTTTACCGGGAATGGGTCAAGCCTAAAAATGCCGGCTTAAGTAACCGCCGACGCATCACCTATCAGGCAGCTGAGGGCGAACAGGTCGTCATTAAAGGGTCTGAAGTAATTACTAATTGGGAAAAGGTTGACGGCTCTGTCTGGAAAGCTGTCATCCCTAACGCGTTATTCGGAGACTATAACCCCTTTAAAGAAGAATTGTTCGGCGACTGGGTGGTTGAGAACCCTGGCCGTCACTTAGGCGAGGTTTATTTGAACGGCAAGTCTTTCTATGAAGCGGAAACGCTGGACGAAGTAAAAAATCCTCAGGAAGTAACGGAAGTCGTGGACGGCTGGACACGCAAGACAGTCCCAGCACATGATGCCCCTCAGACGAAATATGTCTGGTATGCGGAAGTCGATGAGAACGAAACGACTGTATATGCGAACTTCCATGACTACAATCCAAATGAAGAACTAATTGAAGTCAACGTCAGACGGTCCTGTTTCTACCCGGAAATTACGGGTATTGACTACATTACCGTTAAAGGATTTGAAATGGCTCAGGCTGCGACGCCTTGGACGCCCCCTACTGCCGATCAACCGGGACTGCTTGGTCCGAACTGGTCTAAAGGCTGGATTATCGAAGACAACAATATTCACGATTCCAAGTGTAGTGCCATCAGTATTGGTAAAGAAGGTTCTACTGGACACAACTACTACTCCAGACGCCAGGACAAGCCGGGGTATCACTATCAGATTGAAACGGTCTTTGAAGCGACTAAAGCGGGCTGGAGCAAGGAAAAAGTAGGCTCGCACGTTATTCGTAACAACGTCATTCATGACTGCGGACAGAACGGGATTGTCGGTCACTTAGGCTGTATTTTCAGTGAGATTTATAATAACCATATTTTCAATATTGCGATTAAACGTCAATTTTACGGACACGAGATTGCCGGTATTAAATTACACGCGGCGATTGATACGCAGATTCACAACAACCGTATACACGACTGCACACTGGGCATCTGGCTGGACTGGCAGCTTCAAGGAACGCGTGTCAGCCGCAACCTCTTTTACAATAATAACCGCGACTTGTTTGTGGAAGTCAGCAGCGGACCGTTCCTCGTTGACCACAACATTTTGACGGCGGACTATGCGCTGGACAACCACGCTCAAGGTGGCGCGTATATTAATAATATTGTCAGAGGTCACATGGAACACCGCAAAATGCTGGACCGCTCGACCCCTTATCACGTGGCACACAGCACGGATATTAAAGGCTTCTCCCCTGTTTATGGCGGAGATGACCGTTGGTACAACAACATCTTTATTGGTGACTCAGAAATAGACGGTGTGGGAACGGCGCATTACAAAGGCTACACCACGTCTCTTGAAGAATTCATCTATGATGTGCATCACCAGCCTGGTAGCGACCATGAAGCTTTCAATGTCGTGGAACAGCCGGTATACATCAGTGAAAATGCCTACTTGAATGGTGCCGAAGCCTTTGAGCGTGAGGAAAACAATCTGGTGACTGATCACGATCCGGCTTTCAAAATTGTGGATGAAGGTAAAGAAGTATTTGTGGAAATTACTTTACCTGATGGTTTCGAAAACCTTAAAGGGGGTATCCACTCCACCCAGACGCTGGAACGTGTGCGTCTGGCCGATGCCGAGTTTGAAAATCCTGATGGCAGTGACGTCGTTATCGATACGGATTTACTGGGTAACGTTAAAGACGGCGACTCAGTACTTGGCCCTATTGCCGACTTGAAGAGCGGTCACAACCGAATTAAAGTGTGGGGCTAATTGAAAGCCTAGCAGTAAAAACCTCAGCCTAGAAACTGAGGTCTTTTTTTAATGAAAAAAATTGGTTCAGCCAATTTCGACAGTATAGATTAGTTTAAATGACTTCTGAGGAGTTAATCGTTCTTCGTATAGTTTACTGATGATGAAAGATGATTAACTGAACATAATCATCTCTCAGTTAAAATTAGTGTGCTGAAGAATGATTAAAAGGTAGATAATCATCTCTCATTAGATTTACAACCACCGAAAGACGATTAATGGTTCATTTCAGTATAGACCATTATAAAAGGACCCCAGCTAGTAACTGAGGTCCTTTTGTCATCCTACATATCATCAACCAGGCGAAAATAATGTTCAATATGGTCAATCAAGTCATCATAGTAAACCGGGTACCGGTTTGATCCGCTTATTTCTAGAGTCTTGAGAGTGTCAAATTCTAACCTGACTTTCCATTGAGTCCCATCCAGTATGTCCGGGTCGGTATAGTCTTCTGTCCAGGATAGGATAAAGAAATCCCGAAACACAGTCGTTTTAAAGTCACGCCATTCATCTAGGGTTGTCCGGAATGTCATAGCGCTATGTTCCAGCTCACTGTAGGGCGGCTCAATAGTCAGCTCAACGTAGCCGTCTTTTTCAAGAAATGTCAGTTGTTTAAAGCCGCCAAAGTAGCCCCCGTATGAAAACTTAAATGTATCGCATTGATTTTCTGCTGAGTCTGGCGACGCTGCGTTCGCTTCACCAAAGAGTTTATTGCAGTTTAAGCACCTGTGCTGGTAATTGTCTTCTTCTAATTGGTACTCCTCTTCATCTGTCAAGGGTGTTTCTTCTCCACAGTACGGGCAGCGAATCGTTTCCATTGAGCTTCAACTCCTTACTTTGTAATGTTAAACTGCTTAATTATAGAGCGGCTCAACAATTTCTTCAGTTAGATCATACCGTCTGACATCAACAGCACCGTAAACGCCCGATGCATCAAAAATGACCGAATCCCCAACGTGCGTTAAATGGCGGATATAGTCGGTCACATACAAGCGCTCAATCTCATCGCCTTCAAGATTAGCCTTGTAAACGCCGCTATAACGATGCTTAGGTGCGTATGTGCTTGTCATATATATAATTTTTGAATCAGTCAAGATATAGTAGTCAACTGTTGTATCAATCAGTACTTCTTCTTGACCCGAACTATTTTCTGGGAGGCGGTAAAGTCTCTGGTCCTCGCCTGTGAAATAATAATAGCCATTCTGTTTGGTTATACTCCAGGCTTGAGTCTCAGATAACCGTTCGATGTGCTCACCGTCCAGTGAATAGCGGTCTAACCCATCCCGATGACTCACATACAAAGCATCTTCATAAACCGACAAGTCATACGCATTCTCAACGTTCACGACCCGCTCCAGGTTTGCTCCGTTTAAATCCATTCGGTGAACGGTAAATCGGTCGGCGCTGTTACGGAAGTATAGGCCATTTTCCGTCAGGTGCACATTCGTGACATAGCCGTGGTCAAAAAGCGTCTCCTGACTGGATCCGTCTAACTTCATGCGCTGTAGACTTTCCCCATCTGTAAAGTAAAGCCAGTCTCCTGCCAAGTTTAAATTACCAAAGCCATAGGACGTTTGAGGAAAGGTAATTGTTTCCTCAAAATTCAGGTCGATGTCTGTTTTAATGAGTGTCCGGTCATCGTGCATGTATATAGAAAAATCCTCTGCACCAATACCCACACCACGGTTGTTTATATTACTTACAGAATTGCCATAGAGGTTGCCGTGAAAGTCTTCCACTTCCGCATTTGCGTGTTCCAGATTATGCCGGAAAGCGGTCCATTCCCATATCAAGCCGCTGTCTCTGACGAGCGGCATGGTTAACACAACGGCCGCAAAAGCCAGACGGAACGGTTTGAACCAGTTGGTCTGTTTTTCATTTTCACTGGTATGAAGGTGTTTGAATATGTCGGTTACGTAAAACTGTGGTCCCGAGATACGCACTAGGTCTCTATTCTTTTCAATGGTCACTTTATCATCAATGACCAAGTTGAGTGGATTATCAAAAGCTGGACGAATGATTGTATAAGAATGATTGTCCTGCAGGATTTCCCACCTGTACGACTGAAGGTACCTTTTCAGATAGGAATAGTTCTCGAGTCTTTTTTCCTGTGAAATGGGTTTATAGCGCTTATACACTAAGGTGCCGATCAGAAAGACGTAACTGACAAGGGTTATCCATTCCAGATTCATGACGTAACCAAAGACTAAATAGTATAAGCTGTTCAGCACTATGTAAGCAGGTATTAAAATAAACAGTAGACTCCTCAGTAGCAAATCAATTATTTTTGATATCTTCATCCTCTACCCCTTTCCTATTTCCTTTAAGCAAGTTTATGCTTTTAAGTGTATCAAATTTATTGACTTTAATATACAAGTATATATAAAAAGGCTCCCAATTCTGGAAACCTTTTTAATCGTGTTCTGCTATCGGTTTACTCGTGTGCATCCCACTGACAAGGCAGGATCTCCATTTCACTGAAGCTTACGGTAAAAGAGGAGTCTTCCGGACTGCAGGCATACACGCCAAAAGAGATTTCTTCGTCTCCTTCATGGAGATGGCTGATGCGCATCTGGCTAAACGCTTTTCCGTCGAGACTGTATTCAACTAAATAATCAGATTCACGTCGGCTCAGTCGATACCAAATGGATTTGACCGAGGCGTCGGTATCTTGGGTGGACCAGTCTGAATACCCGTGATTGGTCACAACGGCGCCAAGTCTTTGTAGCTGCTCGTTTTCATATTCAATCGACGCCTTGATCCAGTTGTCAGAGTTCTGATACAAAACCACTCCTGCCTGATCAAACCGGTGGGAACTGTCGAAGTCGACTTTGGTCACGAAAGAAAAGTAGCGTTCGTCTGTTTTAATCTGGAACATTGGAGCGTTATCATTTCGAAAACCATAGTAGGTCCGCTGCCATAAGTCGGTGTGCGGTTCAGTCTTTAAAGTGATTTTTGTGTCGCTTATCTCAAAGTTCTCTGGTGCATATGTGACCGTTATCTTATTGTCTATGAAGTCTTTTTTCATTGGGTTGTCTCCTCCTGATGGTTTTATCTAAGCTATTCTTCGCTAGTATCCTCTGCTTCTCTATTTTAACAGAGAAAATGGCTGCATGCAGTTATTGAGACACCTAAGTGAAAAACTGTAAAGTACGCAAGAGAAATTGGAGTTTAAACTAAACACAAACAGCCAAATAGTGCAGTTCAGTTTCTCGAACTACACGCTGGAGGTCAAAATTTAGAGAAAAATTTAGTTCAGCATTAATTTAGTCGGACAAACTATCCTCACTGTTTAGTTTATGAGCCAAATAGTTTCTAAACTATACTCCTCCTCCGTTTTTGTCGAATACAAAAATAAATAGCGACGAATCTGGCCCGGCCAGATTCCACAGAATATATCTAAAGAAGGAGGATGTCCGCTTCACGGACATCTACCTTAACAAGTGCTTTAAAACATAAAGAATTTTAGAAATAAACTAAACAAAAACAGTCAAATAGTGCAGTTCAGTTTTCCGAACTGCACGCTGGAGGTCAAAATCGGGCGAAACATTTAGTTCAGCAATAATTTAGTCGGACAAACTGTCCTCACTGTCTAGTTTGAGAGCCAGATAGTCTCTAAACTAAACGCCTCCCCCATTTTAGTCTAGTTCAGAGATAAATATAGACGAATCTGGCCGGGCCAGATTCCACATCTTCATTTTAAAATCAAAAAAGAAGCCCTCATCACTAGCGATGAGGGCCTCACTCTATTAGATTAAAGAAAAATATACAAGTACGTTGCCATGAACAGGAAGAAACCAGTCATAGCCGTGATGACTCCGTTGAATGTCAGCTCGACGTGACTGATGCGGTCAAGCAAACCACTCTTTTTGACGCCCCCGTTATAAATACCGGCAGCCGCTACAATCATCAGTGCATAAACGATTCCTTTTTCAAAGTATTCTGTTGAGAACACTTCGATTTCATAACCGAACAGTAAGTCCATCGAAAGTGGTCCCAGCAGTCCTGAGATTAGAATCAGTCCACCCATGATAAAGACCAGCAGTTCTGACAGTCGATCTTCCTTCGGTGGTTTCGCGTCTTCAGCACGGTTATCTTTTCCGAATAGAATGGTTCCAAACTTCAGGAAGTACGTAAGGGTTCCCAGGTTAATCAGGTTCAAACCTAGCTGGACAATCGGACGGTAACTCCCGTAGCTGATCATGTATTTGGAAATACTTCCGTTAAAGAGCGGTGCACCTGTTACCCCCAGGATACCGAAGGCAATCGCCATACCTGACAGCGGCATGCTTCTCAACACACCTCTAATTTGTCTGATATCCCGTGTGCCGTACTGGTTGTAAACCTGCCCGGCAGCCAGGAACAAGGTCGATTTGAAGAGTGCGTGACTGACGACGTGGAACAATGCTCCCCAGTAGGCAATCTCAGATCCCATATTGATTCCGATCATAATCAGACCGATTTGAGAAAC
This sequence comes from Alkalibacterium psychrotolerans, assembly GCF_054784355.1. Taxonomy (NCBI): domain Bacteria; kingdom Bacillati; phylum Bacillota; class Bacilli; order Lactobacillales; family Carnobacteriaceae; genus Alkalibacterium; species Alkalibacterium psychrotolerans. Next base: position 9,767 of record NZ_BAAGPH010000022.1, read on the forward strand.
CGTTGAATACGCCAGAATCATCTTAATGTCATTTTGCCCCATAGCCATGATGAAACCGAAGATTGATGTGATGAAGCCGATAACGAAAAAGACTTCCTGAACCTGAATAACCGGTTCAAACATCGCACTGAATCGGATGAACATGTAGACCCCTGTTTTAATGAACAGGCCGGATAAGATAGCTGAGACAACAGGCGGCGCACTCGGTGTACCATGTGCTTTCGGCAGCCAGCTGAACAGTGGCACAACAGCCGTTTTCAGACTCAGTGTGGTCATCATTAAAGCGAACGGCAGCATCAAAGCTTGCGGGTTCTCAACCTCTGTGATGGCCACGCTGATTGCGCGCATATCGAGAAGTCCTGTAGTGCGGTAAAGCATGCCAATCCCCATCAGGAGAAAGGCTGTTCCAATAACGTTTACGAAAAAGTAAATCATCCCATCGTAAATCGCCTGCTTTTCCTTATTAAACATGATAAGAATCGCTACCACGACGGTAGACACTTCCAGCATAACAAAGATGTTAAATAAGTCGGTACTTAAAAATAGTGAAATAATAAGTCCTTGCAGTACCAAGAACAGAAAAGCGAATTGCGTGTTGAAATAATCTTTATGAAAAGCGAATAAGACCATCATTAAGAAAATGGTTGCAGTCAGTAGCACAAATACCGACGATATGATATCAGCCATCAAGGTGATAGCGAGTCCGTCAGGCACATCCGACATAAAATTGAAAATCGTGCCGTCTGTCCGGACCTGAATGAAAATGCGCAGGGCATATAGAAATTGAGCCACCTGGACACCTACGATAAACAGACGTGTATCCTTTTTGGAAAAGAGAATGTTTAGTATGCCGGCCAGTATCGGTCCAATTACGAGTAGATAAAGCAAAGTGTGTACCTTCTTTCTGTTTCAAAGTAGTTAAGCCAGCCAGAACATGTAACCAATCAGTCCCATGAAAAATATGACCTGAGCAGTTATCATTGAATTGAATGACAGTTCAATATAGCCGATTTTGGAGAACAAGTCTCTCCCTCTCACCCATCCCCTGTAAATCGCAAAGGCTGCTAGCACCAGCAGTAAATATATAAATGATTTTTCTAAGTATTCCCCTGGATAAATGACAAAATCGAAGCCATATAAGAATTCCAGCAGGAAGTTCCCGAATATACCGCTCGCCAATGTGAGTGCACCAAATGCAAATGCAATCCACTGCGGCAAATCGTGAACCGTGTTTTTCTGTTTCAGCTCGTCGGTCATCGTATTTCTTCCAAACAGCATAGCAGCAAATTTCATACTGTAGACAAGCGTCCCCAAATTAATCAGGTTCAAGAGCAGCTGAATGTATGGCGATTCACTTCCGTAACTAATCATGTATTTGGAGATGGATCCGTTGAACAAAGGCGCTCCTGTTATACCCATCAAGCCGAATATGATGGCAAAGCCGGTTACAGGCAAAGTTTTCATAACCCCTCTGATAGCGTGAATGTTTCGCGTCCCATAGTGATGCGTTAAAACACCGACCGACAGGAACAATACCGTTTTAAACAAAGAGTGCGCGAACATATGGTACATGCTTCCCCAGTAACTGGCTTCTGAACCAAAAGAGAAACCGACGATAATCAGTCCCACTTGAGAAATGGTTGAATAAGCGAGCAGCAAACGCAGATCGTTTTGGCCCACTGCCAGCACAAAGCCGACGATACTGGTGACAAAACCGATAACCAGGAAGAATGTATTCAACTCGATAACCTGCGCGAACATGAAAGACACACGGACAAAGAGATACAGCCCCGTTGTTTCATAAACTCCGGACAAAATAGCCGGAATAACTGGAGGAGCACTCGGTGTTCCGTAGGCTTTCGGCAGCCAGCTTGATAATGGGAACAAAGCGATTTTTAGACTAATTGTCGTCATAATAAAGGCAAAAGGCAGAATCAGTGAACGCGGATCCTCAACTTCAGTAATAACCTCTTCGATGGCATGCAAATCAAGGTAGCCGAATGTCCGGTATAAAAAACCGACTCCAAACAGCCAGAACCCTGAACTGATGACACTGACGAAAAGAAAAATCATCCCGTCATATACAGCCTGTTTATCTTTCATCAGCATAATTAGAATCGCCACAACAACTGTCGACACTTCGAGCAAAACATATATGTTAAATAAATCCGTTGATAAGAATAACGCAATAATCAAGGACTGCAGTGTCAGGTATAGAAAGCCGAACTGACTGCTGAAGTAATCCCCGGTATAGGCGTATAGCAGCAGCCCGAGAAACAGCAGCGTGGTCAGCCAGACCAGTACCATTGAAATTCGGTCCGCATAAAGCGTGATAGCAATACCGCGAGGGTAACCGGCCATATTATCGATAATTGTGCCTTCCTGGCGCACTAAATAAAATAAATAGCTAGCGTAGCCAGTGACACCAATTTGAGACCCGACAATTAGATTGCGTGAATCGCGGTGAACAAAACCGATATTAATAACGGCAATAATTATGGGGATAATAATAAGCCAGTACAGCATCCTCTCGCTCCTTTTAAAAGGTTTTTAAGACTAAAACACACGTCAAAGTATTAATGACAAATACATAACCATAACAATAAAGTAGGCTGCCATGGCCGTGATAATGCCGTTAAAGGTCAATTCGAGGTGACCGATTCGTGTAATCAGCCCCCCGTGTTTTATAATGCCGTGATAGAACGCAATCCCGGCCACAATCATCAGAACGTATACCATTCCTTTTTGAATGTATTCATCAACATTTACATGAACTTCGTAGTTAAACAGGAACTGAGTCAGTGCTTCACCGAAAATCCCAGTGAAGAAGGAAGCCACTCCCATTGCAACTGAAGCAGTCAAGGCAAACAAATCGGTCTTGGCTGTGCCCTCTTTTGGATTTTTTCCAAAGAGCATGGTCGCGTATTTAACGAAAGACATTGTTGTACCTAAGTTGATGATATTAAGCAACAAAGTGACACCATAGTCATACGTTCCGTGTGCAATCATGTATTTTGAGATGCTGCCGTTGAAGAACGGTGCTCCGGTAATTCCTAAAATAGCAAAAGTTGTTGCCACTGCTACCCAAGGCATTCGTTTGAACAAGCCTCTAATTTTATAGACATTTCGTGTGCCGTATTCGTCATAAATCATGCCGGCTGTTAAGAATAAGGTAGATTTGAAAATGGCATGGTTAAAGATGTGATACACAGCACCCCAGAATGCAATCTCTGAAGCCATGTTAATACCCATCATAATCAAACCAATCTGCGATACGGTATGGTAAGCCAGAATCAGTTTAATGTCTTTTTGACCAAGAGCCATGATGAAACCAATCAGCGATGTGAAGAAACCGATCCAGAAGAAAAAGACGTGCATATCGATGACTGGACTGAACATGTCATTAAAGCGAATAAACATGTACACCCCACTCTTGATGTACAGCCCGCTCAAAACGGCTGATACGACAGGTGGCGCACTCGGTGTTCCGTGTGCTTTCGGCAGCCAGCTGAACAGCGGTGTAACAGCTGTTTTCAACGATACGGTCACCATCATCATACCGTACGGCAAAACGACTGCTCTTGGCCCGTCCAGAAGACTCATCGATTCTCTAATCGCACGAATGTCCAGAAGTCCGAATGTCCGGTAAAGCATGCCGATGCCAAACAAGAGAAAAGCTGATCCGATGACGTTGACGAAGAAATAAATCATTCCATCATAGATCGCCTGCTTTTCCTTGTTGTACATAATCAGAATAGCAACCACTACGGTTGAGACTTCAAGGAATACGAAGATGTTGAATAAGTCGCTTGATAAGAACAAGCCCATCATCAGTCCCTGAAGTGTCATGAATAAAAAGTAAAAACGACCTTTGAAGTAGGGTTCTTTAGTTGCATAAACTAAAAAGGCAATGTAGAAGACGGCCGTCATCAGGACCATAAAGATTGAAATGGCATCTGCATATAAGCTGAGTGCCAGTCCATCCGTATACCCTCCGACATTCCAGACGATGGGTCCCGTCTGTTTGACGTTTAAAAAGATAAAAAATGCCAAGGTGGCGTACAAAAACTGAAAAACATATAATATAAACTTAGATGCTTTGTTATCAAGCAGGTAAGCAATTACTCCAGCTAATATTGGAGCAAGAACTAATAATCCTAACACTTAATGTTCACTTCCTGTCTTATTTCGATTACGCGACCAGTGCGTAATCCCATGTTTCTGCTTGTAGTGCATGAACATGGTTAAACCTATCGCTGTAACACCGATTCCGATAACGATAGCGGTAATCATCAAAGCGGAAGGAACTGGGTCAACATAGTTAACACCTGAAAGGTCCTGGCCGATTGGCGGGACACTTCCCGATGTGTAGTTAATTGTGATGTAAAATAAAAATATACCCGATTCCATGATAGACATGGACATAATCGTCTTAACGATAGTCTTTTTTGTCATCAGACCGTAAAGGCCGATGAAGAATAAAAGAATACCGACGATTTCGCCAGTGATAAAATCCAATGGTTTCATCTTCTTTCTATAGATAGTTGCGTTAATGTGAGAAGCAAGCGAAAGCAGACAGGTTTATCTGCCTTCGTAAAATACGAATCGGTAGAATATAACGCTCAGACCGGTAAAGACTTTCATACCAATCAGCGTGTTCATTGCGATCATGTAAATCTGGTGAGACAATACTGTGTCTGCCGGCTGCAGCTGCATGAACACGTAAAGGACCGGTGTCATAACAATTGACAGGAAAAGCAGTTTTTCAACAATTTCAAGTGCATGCAGATCCAGGTCAAAGTTTGGATACACAAGGTAGCGTGTAATCAAGGCAGTCGCCAGTACCGCTCCACCCTGGAATCCCCCACCCGGAGAAACATGTCCGTTGATGATAATGTACAATCCGATTAATAGAACGAACGGATAAATGATTCCGACCATACGGATAACAATTTCGGAGTTGTTTTTTCTGTTAAAGTCATCTTGTTCAAAGCGGTACTGTTCAGCGTGTTTGTTCGCCCATGAGACGTTGATAACCTCCATTACGGATACCATCAGCATCAAGGCTTCAAACAGCGTATCGAAAACGCGGTAGTTCAAATAGATTGCCGCAACCGAGTTTGTTGCTCCAGTCTGATTAAAGAAATCAGCTGTAAAGTAGTCCATCAATGGCGTATCGATTTGTTCAGAATAGTTCAGGAATAAGAATAATACGACTGCCGCACCGACTACCGCAAAAATAATCCGGAGTAAGTGAATGAGTCTATGCGTCTGCGCCATCTAGGCTCACCTCATCTCTAAATACCACACGGATATCGGAAATATCTGTGATAACATCGTTCAAGTTTGCAATGATATCCTGGAAAACCTGATCGGTCGTATCACCGTAAATATAAACCAAATCGCCTTTTCGGTGAATCAGGCAGTCGTGCCTGTCTTCCTGCATCACCATTTCAAGTGTATGATTCGTGTAAGCCAGCTGAGGCTCAATTTCTTCCGTACGTTCAATGAATAGTTCTAGAGGACGCACAATGGAGTCCATAATTTCATTAATCTGATCATCATTGAAGGTTTCGACGTCTTCATTGATGTAGCAGATGTCGTAAACTGATACTTTTTTCAAAGCAACCAAGTACATGACCGTGGACAGTCCAACACCAATTGCCGCTTCTGCCAGCGCCACATCGGGAGCATTATAATGCAGGTAGGCCAGTGCAATGGTTAATGAAAAAGCACCTAGGAAAATGATTGAGCGACGCAAGTTATCTGAGAAGACAGAGACACTAGCCAGAACAAGCAAAGTCAGTAATATAAATGTTTCAAACATGTCTCCTATCGCTCCTTTTTAATTCTATAGCCACTCAAGTGAGCAGAACGCGTAATGGCGTGAGTCGCTATGGGGTTCGTTATAATATATAATGCTAAAACTAAAATAAGCTTGCCGGTGAAAAAGTCAAAGCCATGTTTAATAATCAGTCCGAACATAATCGTAATGAAACCGACTGTATCAACTTTACCCGTAATCAAAATACGTGAAAAATAATCCTTGAAGCGGAAAATTCCTAAAACACCCAGTGTCATAAATAGAAGGCCAATCATAACGACAATATTACCAATCCACTCTTGTGCTACTGCCATTAGACATCCCCTCTTCTCTCTACAAATCGAGCAATCATGATGGTACCAATAAAGCCAAGTACCCCGTAGATTAATGCGACATCGATCATAAAGGTACGGTCAATGACCATCCCAATCAATACAGCTGCCACAATTACTTTTGATGAAAATATTGCGAATCCAAGCATCCGGTCCCATACAGTCGGTCCCTGAAGCACACGGACCAGACCAAATACTGACAATGCCGCAACAATGATTAAAGCAAACGAATCAAAATTCATGTGTTCCCCTTCTTCCTTTCTTGTACGTGCTGAACTTATGCTTTACCTTCGATTTTGTTTTCATATATCAGAAGAATTTCTTCCAATCGAAGCGGAATGACACCTCTAGGGTCTTCATCGACACCTGGTGGGTTCAACGCCAGAACTTTAAGTTTGCTTCCCTTTTTCTCAACGATAACTGTACCGGGTGTGAGCGTAATTGAGTTTGCGAGTATATCAATCAGCAGTTCATCCGTCAGCTTTGTCTCACAGTTGATAATTTCAACGTCAGACTTGCCGGTCAAAATGTTTGGAATAACCGCAATCCCTGCAAGAAAAATTTCCACAATCAGACGCAGGCCGTACTTCAATAGCGTACCCAGTTCAATCATGTAAGAGTGCTCGTAATTTCCTTTCAACAGGAAACGGTCTGTGAAGATTACAACAAGGACGGCCATTAATAAGCCTGTCAGAGCGATACCTACAGAAAACTCCTCAAACAAAATAAGCCATACTACCGATAAGATGAGGATAACCTCTTTATTATCGACGATGTCTTCCCATAATGCGTTCATATATGTTTTCAAAAAAAAACCTCCCTTCCGACGTGAGTAGATGAAAGTCTATCTCTAAGTAAGTCGATGGGCGGGCAAAAATCCCGTCATTTCGGCTGTACTTCGATTGTAGCATGTTTCCAATCATATGCAATGAGTTTTTAGCAAAAATCCAATGATTTATAAGCTGAAAACGATTTTTCAGAAAAATGACTTCATTCTTCCTTCACAATTTTTCTTCCTATTAAATAGCTTAACAAAAATCAGTCAGCCTTCACCCGAATAAAATGAACGCTTTTTGACTATTGACGAAAGCTGGCCAGCTTTCTTCCTCTCAATTTCTAGTGGTTTTTTTGGAAGCAATTGAAACGCTGCACACACTTGTGTGGTTGAACTGGATTCTCTTTACACACTCCAGCACTTTTATGAATGGAGCTTTAACTTAAAATCACTTATATTCATACTCAGGGGCATCTCACTCTTGAGTATTAAACTCAAGTTTCGCACCCCTAAGAACGACGTTCTATCCTTTTACCGTAAAGATCAGTTAGAATATTGAACTTAAAAGTACAGAAAAAGACACCTCTCTTTGGTAAAATGTAGTTACCAACAAACAT
>NZ_BAAGPH010000023.1:0-69061 GCF_054784355.1 Alkalibacterium psychrotolerans
GATACTGTTGTTTCAACGTTGGAAGCAGGAGGTTTAGGTCGTACTCACTTAATGTTGGCATAGCGGGATTGTTTGCGTAACGCTCATTCCACATGCCTAAGAATTGATTCCACACAAAACGGGCATTACCGATGTTCTGCAATACCTTAGCCTGTTGGTCTGGTTTAAGGGTTAATTGACCTTTTATGCCGACTAACATCGTGTGCATCCTCCTTGTGATGTGGTATACTTATTATATCACATATGATAAGTATATAACACTATTATAGCGCTTGACTAAAGTTAATGGAGGACATACACATGTATACAAAAACACGGACAAATGTTTACCGCACCGCTTACCACTTGGTCTGGGTGACCAAGTACCGTAAAGCGGTATTCACCACACCCGAACGCCGGCAGGCGATGAAAGACTTCCTGCAGGTGACGGCTCAAAACAACGCCATCACCATACTGGAGAGTGAGGTCGTGGATGATCACATTCATATGGTGGTATCCTTTCCACCGAACNTACTGTAGGCGACATCTCCAAAGAAGTTGTGCTGCAATACGTTCAAGACCAGCTAAAAGAATACAATAGCGGGCGTTCGAGACGTGATTCATCCCCTGGTTGAAACCAGGGGTTTTCTCACTAACGCCCCGTATAAAATAGTCAGAAGTGCTGCTAGAATAATCTTCAGACTATTAGGCCAATTTTTTATTTTAATCAATAGTTTGGTCATTGCAGTAGCTCCCTCTGTTTTCGTTTACTTAATTTTATCAAAATTCTTAGAAAATGTGGACAAATACAAATGTAAGATTATAATATTTTTCTGTTGACCCAATTTATATTTAATACATTAAATTGGGGGTTATCAAACAATTCTCTTGCCTTTTTATTGAGGTAGGACTATACTAATCCTGACAAAAGAATATTGTACGGGAGTAACAGGCAGATTAATTCTGTTGCAGTGTCACCAACCGTAGATGAAAATCTGCTGGTACTGCATTAAATTGTGAGACGTATACGGGTATTTTCCGTATGCGTCTTTTTTTACCTGCAGCTTCTCATAAGAAAGGACATCGACTAATGACAGCATACAAAAAGGCACCAGAAGAACTATATGAAGAATTTCAGTCAGATTCTTCCGGCTTAACCTCAGAGGAGGCTAAGCGGCGGCTCGAAGAAAACGGTTATAATGAAATAGCTGAAAAAGACCGCCGATCTCTATTTTCACTTTTTTTAGAAAGCTTCAAGGACCCTATGGTTATTGTTTTGCTCATTGTAGCCATTATTCAAATACTGATTGGCGAACAGCTGGAATCGCTGATTATATTTACCGTACTTGTTTTAAATTCAGTTCTCAGTGTGGTTCAGACTAGAAAAGCGGAAGATTCTTTAGACTCTTTGCGCAAAATGGCCTCCCCAGATGCAACTGTCCTTCGTGACGGAAGGACCACAATTGTGGAGTCCCGAGACATTTCCGTCGGAGATGTTGTGATTCTGGAAGCGGGTAATAATATACCAGCGGACGGTCGTTTAATAGAGTCTGAATCACTTCAGGTTCAGGAAGGTGCACTCACAGGAGAATCTATTGCTTCTGAAAAAAACAGTGCTGCTCTAAAAGAAGACACGCCTTTGGCTGATCGAGTGAACATGGTATACAGTGGTACCCTCGTGACTTATGGACGCGGAAAATTCCTGACAACTGCTATTGGTGAAAATACAGAGATGGGGAAGGTAGCCCGTCTCATTCAAAATGCATCGGCTAAGCAGACCCCTCTCCAGAAAAAACTGGAAGTGTTCAGTAAAAAACTGGGGTGGGCTATTCTTCTGCTATCGATTATCATTTTCGGTATTCAGGCTGCGCGTATATTTATAGGCGACCCGGATGATATGACTGTCCCATTAATTAATGCCTTTATGTTTGCGGTAGCCGTAGCAGTAGCCGCTATTCCTGAAGCGCTCCAGTCTATTGTCACTATTGTTCTTTCTGTAGGTACTAATAAAATGGCCAAGCAGCATGCCATTATCAGACAGTTGCCGGCAGTTGAAACTTTAGGCTCTACTAGTGTTATCTGCACAGATAAGACGGGTACATTAACTCAAAACAAAATGACAGTCGTAGATTCTTATATTCCACATGGGGAGTCCAATCTCTTTTCTGATGACCCATCCAAATGGTCTGAATCTGAAACCATTCTTATGCAGATTGCCACACTGACAAATGACTCATCCTTAACGGATAACGGCAGCGCCAGTGGCGACCCAACAGAAGTCGCGCTAATCAATTACAGTAATAAGCAGAACCTCCCTTATGATTCTGTGCGCAACAACTACCCTAGGCTAGCTGAACTGCCCTTTGATTCAAGCAGAAAGCGCATGTCAACTGTTCATGAGATCGATGATGAACAAAGACTGCTTGTGAAAGGCGGACCGGATGTCATCTTGTCTCTCTGTAGCAAGGTGAAAATGAATGGTGAAACGGTTGAGTTAACCCCTGATATAAAAGACGAGATTATCAATCAAAATGAGACCTTTTCAGACCAGGCCATGCGCGTACTGGCATTTGCCTATAAACCAGTCAACTCTATAGAGGTCTCCATTGAAGATGAGCAGGATTTGATTTTTATTGGCTTGCTGGCCATGATCGACCCACCTAGACAGGAAGTGTATCATGCTGTGAAAGACGCTACCCGGGCAGGTATAAAAACGGTGATGATTACCGGAGACCACAAAACGACGGCACGGGCTATTGCCAGAGACCTGAACATCTGCGGACCAGGAGATCTGGCTTTCACAGGACAGGAACTTGACGAATTGAGCGATCATGAACTGATGGATAAACTGGAAAAGATAACCGTTTACGCTCGTGTTACACCTGAAAACAAAATTCGAATTGTCGATGCCTGGCAGAAAAAAAACCAAGTCACAGCCATGACAGGAGACGGTGTGAACGATGCCCCTGCTTTAAAACAGGCGGATATAGGAATAGCGATGGGAAGTGGGACAGATGTGGCTAAAGACGCTTCTGCAATGATTTTGACTGATGACAATTTTGTCTCAATCGTTAGAGCTGTATCGGTCGGCAGAACGGTTTACAGTAATATAAAAAAAGCCATTGCTTACTTGTTCTCCGGCAATTTAGGAGCCGTAATTGCCATACTGTTTGCTTTGATTATGGACTGGGTAAGTCCTTTCACTACGCTTCAGCTGTTATTTATCAACTTAGCGAATGACTCTATTCCTGCCATTGCACTGGGGCTTGAACCGGAAGAACCCGATGTGATGAGTAAAGCTCCACGTGACTCAGGAGAATCCATTTTTTCTGGACGCACCCTGCAGACTGTCCTCTTCCGTGGAAGCCTGATTGGTGTAGCAGTGATTCTATCCCAATTTATCGGTCTGTTGAATTACACGCCTGAAATCAGTGTCGCTATGGCCTTTACAACCTTGATTCTATCTAGAACGCTGCAGGTCTTTCCTGCCCGTTCACTCACGCAAACAAGCCTGGGGGCAGGGTTTTTAAAGAATAAATTTGTTATCCTGGCCTTTGTCATCTGTTCCGTCCTCTACGGCCTCACTCTACTGCCGGGCGTACGCGGTGTCTTTTCAATTCCGGAAACATTCGGTCTGGTTCACTGGGGCATTGCAGCAGCTCTTGCGTTAGCGACGACTATAATTATGGAACTCAGAAAAAAATTATTCCCCCTCCCGACGAATTAACACTTGTTTTTAATGAATAGTCAAATAAAGGCCGTCTTCAGCATCTGGAGACGGCCTTTTGGTATTCATCGCGTTTCTTATACTTTTTCTGTTTAATTGCTTTCCATTAATTCATCAACGTACTTGACGGTAGCTGGCTGATTTTTTTCTATCTCTTTAATTTTTTCAGCAAATTGAGGCAGATGGGCTTTATGTGCATACAGCAGTTCATCCAAAATGTCTTTGGCTTTCTTTCCACCTGGAATAAGCGGATTGACAATAAAGGCGCTGAGAGCACGGTTATAGTCCCCTTCTATCGCTGCTTTAATCACCGTTTCTTCCATGCCTTTCATCCCCTGCAGAAGACCTCTTGCTTCTGGGATAAATGAGCCCCAGTTGTAGGCTTCAAAGCCGTGTGAGGTCACGACGCCGGATACTTCTACTACACAATCATAAGGCAAATCACTAATTGTTCCCTTATTCTCAGTGGACACGACCATCTCTTTCCGCAAATCATTCTGAATAGAGGCGATTATCTCACAGGCTGCATCACTGTAGTGCGTTCCTCCACGCTGTGACAGTTCTTCTGGCTTGTAATCCAGCTTCGGATCTTTATAGAGCTCGAATAGCCTAGCTTCTGTTTTCTTGACCACTTGAGCACGGGTTTCACCTTTCTCAAACTCCTCTATGGAATGCTTGAGCATCTCATCTTCCGCGTAATAATATCTGTGGTACCCACACGGTAGCATTTCCAGCGCTTTTATCTGTTCGTAATGGAAACTGGCATTATGAATGTTTTGCAGATGACTTTCCTGCTCATCATCTGTTGGCTTATAAATTGCATCAATGACTTCATCTGTCCGCTCTGTTCCCTCTTTATCCCATACACGGTGCCAGTGGAAATGGTTAATACCGGCAAATTTAAAGAACAGGTCTTCTTCAGGTATATTCAGTTTTTCAGCGGCCATTTTACGGTGTCCAATCGGGACATTGCATAAGCCAACTGTTTTCTTCCAGCCGCCATGCCTGATTGCCGCTTCAGTTACCATTCCCGCAGGATTAGTAAAATTCACCAGCCAGGCATCAGGACAGACCGTTTTCATATCTGCAATAATGTCCAGAATAACCGGAATGGTTCGAAAAGTTTTCAGTATGCCCCCCGCTCCATTTGTTTCCTGTCCCAGGACACCATGCGACAGTGGAATACGTTCATCTTTTATACGCGCATCCAGCAGGCCGACTCTAAATTGCGTGGTCACAAAATCAGCATCTTTCAGAGCACTTTTTCTATCCAAAGTGAGTGTAACCGTCCAGTCCAGTCCCGCTGCTTTAATCATTCGCTTAGCCATTGCACCGACTGTCTCCAATTTTTCCTTACCCGCTTCAATGTCAACAAGCACAATTTCCTTGATGGGCAACAGTTCTTTCCTTTTGATATAGCCTTCAATCAGTTCCGGCGTGTAACTGGACCCGCCGCCAATTGTCACTATTTTCAGTCCATCTTTTGCCATCTTTGTATCCTCCTGCTTTCTTTTTGATTTTTGCCTACAAATCAAGCTTAGAGTATGTAATTGATTACAGACAAGCGCTTTCTTTTTTATGTTTTATTAGAAAGATTGAGCGATGTCATTAATCATTCACTTTCCATAACCGCTACAGTATCAGATTCCAATCTTTTCTTGAAAGTTTTACGGGACATGCTATACTTTGTAGACAATGAATGACACTTTAGACTAAAGATAAAGAGGGACTTAGATGAATTTTACTGCTATTGATTTTGAAACTGCCAACCGTCAGACGCATAGTGCCTGCTCAGTCGCACTGACTATCGTGAAAGACAGCAAAATTGTCGATGAATACTATACCCTTATTCAGCCGGAAACATGGTTTGACCGCATCAATACACAAATTCATGGAATTAAAGAAGATGACGTTTACGATGCACCAAAATTTCCTGATGTGTGGGCTGAGATGAACCAGTTCTTTACCCGAGACCAGCTTGTAATTGCACATAATATGCCTTTCGATAAACGTATCCTTTCAGGTACTTTATCCTACTACGGCCTGCAGGTTCCTCAGTATCAGACCCTGTGTACCGTTCGTTCATCTCGAGCGCTGCTTAAAACACTGCCCAATCACAAACTCAATACGGTAGCCGCTTATTACGGTATCGACTTAAATCATCACCATGCTTTAGACGATGCAAGAGCCTGTGCCACGATTCTGCTGAACCAGGAAAAAGAGTTTGGGCCCGATACAGTTAAACGGTTCATTAAATAACGAGCATAGAAAAACAGCTGAGTATGACCATCAAGGTCCTCAGCTGTTTTTTTAGTGCAAGTTAATCAGTTTACTCATCTGGCAGACATCCAAGTATTCCCCATTGTCTTTTACACCATATTTGATGACCGTTTCCAGTTCAAAGCCCAGGGACTCATAGAGTGCACGGGCGCGTTTGTTTCTAAACTGAACCTGAAGCTGCAATCGTTTCAATACGTCAGCCTCGTTTGCCCAGTCCAGAAGTTCTTCCATCATTAGGCGTCCGAGGCCCATTCCCCAGTAGTCCTTATCAATGACAATACCTATTTCTCCTATATGCCTTATCTTCGGTTTGGAAGTTCCATGAATGGACGCTATCCCAATAACCTGCTCGTCAACTACCGCCAGCAGAACACAGTTATTGTCTGAAGAATAGAGTTTATCCAGTTCTTTTGCTTCTTCTTCCACCGATATGCCCAGGCCTTCTTCTCCCTGCGTCATAAATCCAGTTTGAGTCGCTGTCTCATTCAGCAAATGAATGACCGCTTCAGCATCTGCCGGTACTGCTTCTCTAATAATGCAATCGATTGGCTCAGTCTTTGTCATGGTCTAATCGCTCCAGTAATTTTTCGTATGGTCTACCAACTGCTTCTAATACAATTTCTCTTTCATTTAAATCATCCAGGGCCTTCATTTTGATTAGGAGGTAGGTGTCTGGCAAATCATCTTTCATAAATGATCCCCACTCAACAATTGTGATACCTTCCCCGTAAAAGTATTCATCGAGCCCCAAATCTTCATCTTCGGCTTCTTCCATTCTGTACAAATCCATATGGTACAGGGGAAGCTTCCCATCTGAATATTCTTTAATCAAAGTATAGGTCGGACTTTTAATGGCACGTTCGATTCCCAGTTCTTCTGCAATTCCTTTAGTAAAGGTCGTTTTTCCAGCCCCCAGCTGCCCTTCCAGCAGAATGGTCATTCCCGGCTCAAGCAGTGCTGCTATTTCACTTGCCAGTAGTTTTGTTTCTTCTTCGCTAGATGTGAGTCGCTTCATTTTTATTCCCTCTTTATTAAAAATATACTTTATAGTACCATATTCAATTGCATTTGGCACACATACAAGAAGATGCTAAAAGACGACTAACATTTTCAAGCGCGTTAGTCGTCTTTTGTAAGTTGTCAGTTGTTTAAAAGGTTTGAGCACACTGTTACACTTTTGGAGGGTTCGTTCCAAGAAATGCCCACAGCATCCAAATGACCTGATCGACATGAGCCTTCTGTGCAATCAGCATATCATTCGTGACATCATCATTTTGTTCATCAGACAAGTCAATGCCTCGTGCCAAATGGTCTCTCAATGTTTCGTAGTCAGTAACGACTAATTTCAGCATCTCTTCCTGAGACAAATTCTTGTTATCTGGAGATTCCTCAATAGCCGAATGATCAATGTACTCTTTCAGTGTAGAGTAAGGCTTTCCGCCAATCTGAAGCAGACGCTCAGCCGATTCATCAAAGTGTTCAGTCAGCTCATCGTAATATTCTTCCATCTTCTCATGTAATTCGAAAAAGCTGTGTCCTTTAATGTACCAATGCACCTGGTGAAGTTTAATATAGAAGAGTCCTTGTGTTGCCACCAGATTGTTCAAGTAATCTTTCACTGATTCTGTTGCCATAAATTAAAACGCCTCCTATTAATATTTTCTTCTACTATAAGTCTATGCTATGTTTCTCACAAACTCAAGCGAATTGCTTAAAAGATAACCCACATCGCTTAACTAAGCCAACAAAACTAGACTGAGTTAACATTATCCTAAAGGATTGATATAACTGAGCCAACCTTACCTTCTTCAGTTCGCAGTATCTCCGGAGAAACGCTGAACTGGCGGCGACAACAGACACTGAGTTCGCAGTATATCCGGAGAAACGCTGAACTGGTGACGGCAACAGCCTCTGAGTTCGCAGTATCCCTGGAGAAACGCTGAACTGGTGACGGCAACAGACACTGAGTTCGCAGTATATCCGGAGAAACGCTGAACTGGTGACGGCAACAGCCACTGTGTAGAGTGGGACTGAAAGTTTGAACAAAACTAACTGAGAGAATACTTGACTCACATGCAATAATTAGAAGCATTTTGGGAAAATCCTCTTAAGAATCCACGTTAAAAACACCGCCAGTCCAAGGGGATAATTCTTGAACTGCCGGTGTTTAAATAGTTAACTAATTAGTACAAATATCTTTTTTCTATTCTCCGACTGTCAGTACGCCACCTTCAAGCTCGGTTACACGATCACCCAAGCGGGCGGTCGGGTTCAGAGCGTAACGTCCCGGCGTCAATGGCTGTCCATCTATTAGCATATCCCAGACGAAGAAATGCTCGCCTCTTCCGACATTCTGTTCATTTGCTGCCACTGTCAGCAGTTCGCCAGTATCCGCGTTTCTGACGCGAAGAGCAAACTCATCAACATCAGTCGTTACACTTGCCAGTCCTACCAGTAGACCATCCATCAATCCAAACTGAACGTTGTTAAGAAGTGGGAAGTCCGGTTCCTGAATAAACAGAATAGCCGGCATTTCGTAGGTGCTGCTGCCGTTATTTAATGCAAATGTCCCTTCATTATAACCGGCATCCAGATTAGAAGCGTCCACTTGAACATTAAAGTTAAAGGATTGGGTTTTTCCAGAAGGAATAGTCAGATTATTGCTGGTTGAAATATTGACTCCCTGATTACCGGAGAAATCAACGGTGTGTCTCTGTCTGCTGTTCGTCAAGTTATGCACTTCAAAACTTTGTCGTCTCGTCTCTCTTCCTCTTTTCTTATCAAAAATACCAAAGGAATGACTGCCCGGCAGGATTAGCGTTTCTGCTTCAATCGCCTGCAGAACACGAATGCTTCCGGCTCCTTGAGCATTGTGAGGATAAATAGCGCCGTCTCTGTCAGTCAAGCGTTCTGCCGTGTTCATCAGAGCAGCCTTGACATAATCAACGGACCAGTCTGGATGAGCTTCAAGAACAAGCGCAGCTGCACCGGCTACATGGGGAGCCGCCATACTCGTTCCCTGCATGCTGGCGTATGCTTCACCTGGAACTGTACTGACAATATTCACACCAGGAGCTACGACGTCCGGTTTAATCATCCAATTGTTCATTACCGGTCCTCTTGATGAGAAATCAGCAACAGTTTCGTCTACAACATGGCTGAATTCGATTGAGAAAGTGACGTCGTTATTGCCATTTTCTAGATTCTCATACAATTTAATACCATCTTCTAAAGATACCATTAAAGTCGGAACGGCCATGCCTGGTATTTCCGGCTGTCTACCTTCCACATTATTGAATAAGATGACCCCTTCAGCACCAGCATCCAAAGCATTCTGCGCTTTTTCTACAAAAGGATAAGCACCTCGTTGGACCAAAGCAATTTTGCCTTCTACATCGACTTGAGCGAATTCGCCTGCACTTCCTAAGCCGGCATAAACGTATTCGAACGTTTCACCATTCAAACCTAATAAGGCATCTTCGGTAGGGAAACCCATGACTTCTGTAGAAGGGTAAGTGTCTGCTGACGCAGTTTCAATAGAAGAAGTGAAGACATTAAACGGCAACTGTGAAGCACCTACTGAAATGGCTTCACTTGACGTTCCTGGTGAGCCGACAGTCCAGTTATCCGGTCCGGAATTCCCATTGGAGGTAACCGCTACGACACCTTCTCCCATCGCTGTGTTCAGTGCAATTGACGTCGGGTAGTCCGGTGCATTCAAGGAAGCACCAAGAGACAAGTTCATGACATCTGCTCCATCTTCAACAGCACGTTCGATAGCTGCCAGTACGTTCTCGGTTGATCCGCTGCCTCCTGGCCCCAGTACGCGGTAAGCCAGCAGCTGAGCATCAGGAGCTACACCTTTCAGTTTTCCATTTGCCGCAATGGTACCGGCAACGTGTGTTCCGTGGTTTGTTGCATCAGCCGGGTTCTCTACGTCTCCTATTAATGTTTCCTGTGGATCATCGTCATTGTCCACGAAGTCCCAACCTTTATAATCACCGAAAGCGTGCTCCAAATCTGGATGAGTATAATCGACACCTGTATCGATGACAGCGACGGTAACTCCTTTTCCGGTAAAACCAGCGTCCCAGGCTGCCTGTGATTCTATGTAAGGAGCGCTGTCGTCCATTTCTGCTGTAACATCGGGAACATAAACCAGTTCAGATTCGTTTACTTCATATTGCTGGTTGGGATAAACCGATTTGACCCCTTCAATAGACAACAACTTGCCTAAATCATTTTCAGCCAAATCAACGGAGAAACCAGAAAACAGCTGATCATACTCGTGATTGACTGTAATTTCCGTTCCCAGTGAATTGAGTTCGTTGACTATACGCTCTCTTTCCTGAGCCAAGGCTCGCTCTGATTGAGGACGGCCTTTTTGTCTGGCTTGTTTAACTGCCTCTTCCTGCAGTTCAACAATCACTGTGATACTTTCTTCCGAGAGCAAATCGGCTTCAAGATGAAGAGTCGGTTCTGACGGTTCGCTTTGCGCACCTTCTGCACGGATAAACGACGCAGGACTGACTGCGGATAACCCCATCAAAGCAGAAAGGCTTGCGGTTACTAATTTTTTAAATTTACTATTCATTTGTCCATCTCCTTAAGTATCTTTTTATTGGCAAAATCTCATTTAAACCTCATTTTTTTAATCTAAAATTAATAATTAAAGATTAGCACACCTCTTGTTGGATAGCAATCTTTTTGACAGAATTAAACAATTTTACTGATAAACGTTTCACATACTACCATTTTATAATTGGTTATTTTTAGTTTCTTCTATATTAACGGTTTATTGTCAGTTTCTTTTCAATATTAATGCCTCGGCATTCAATTCAAAGCATTTCGACAGCAACAGCTTATTCGGTTATACTAAAAGAGGAATTATTAAGGAGGGACTATCATGGTACAAGTAAAGAAAATCGTAACAGGAATGATTGAAGAAAACTGCTACATTATACACGAAGGACAGGACGCACTGATTGTCGATCCTGGAGACGAAACGAGTAAAATTAAAAATGAACTCGAAGAATTAAAGGTTAGACCTTTGGCGGTCATTCTCACACACGCACACTACGATCACATTGGTTCACTTGAGGACATTCGCGTTGACTATTCTATTCCTGTCTATATCAGTGAAAAAGAGCAGGACTGGCTAGGCGATCCTCAAAAAAATCTCTCCGTCTTTTCGACTCATGAAATAACAGCACGACCAGCTGAATTCTTGTTCAAACCTGAAGAAAAGGTAACCATCGGTCCTTTTGCATTCACCGTACGAGCCACACCTGGTCATTCACCCGGCGGCGTCAGCTTCTTGTTTAGAGAAGATGAACTAGCTATTGTGGGTGATGCGTTATTTAAAGGCAGTGTCGGACGAACAGACTTGCCGGGGAGCCAGCCTGAAAAGTTGATTTCTTCGATTGAAAAAGAGCTGTTAAGCCTACCTGAGGATACGGTGGTCTATCCTGGTCACGGTCCAGAAACCAGCATTGGGCATGAGAAAGCTACAAATCCTTATTTCAATACAGATTCCTATTTCAATTATTAAAAGAGAGGCGAGATAGAGTGAAACGTATTTTACTGCTCCACACCGGTGGAACGATTTCAATGAGTACCGATCAGCGTACTGGCGCTGTTAAGCCAAGCGGTGAGCACCCCCTGCACAAATACAGCCATCTGTTTGAGGAGAATCTTCAAATCGTTGAAGAAGATATTTTACAGCTCCCTTCTCCACATGTCACACCTGAGGATATGCTGTTCATTCAAAAGAGGCTTCAAAAGGCAGAAGAGGAGGGCATGATCGATGGTGCTGTCATTACTCATGGAACAGACACCTTGGAAGAAACAGCATTTTTTCTGGATTTAACAGCCAACACGAGCTTTCCTATCGTATTAACAGGAGCCATGCGCCCTGTAGATGAACTGGGATCGGACGGTATCAGCAATCTGCAAAATGCCATCTGGACAGCCTTATCCAGCGAAGCAAATGACAAGGGTGTGCTGGTCGTCATGAATGAAGAAATTCATTCTGCGAGGTATGTAACGAAAACCCATACGACTAATGTGGCTACTTTTAGAACACCCACCTTTGGCCCAATCGGAATCGTCTCCAAGCATGAAGTCCGTTTTTTCCAGAAGCTGGTATTCAATGAACACTATCCTGTCGAAAAAATTAGCGGAAATGTCTGCCTGCTGAAGAGTTACGCTGGAATGGACAGCCTGTTATTCGACGCCTTGCTGGACAAAGGTATTGACGGAGTAGTTATTGAAGCACTGGGAGCCGGCAACCTCCCTCCCGCAACTTTACCGGGACTGAAAAAACTGATTGAAAACAATATTCCTGTCGTTATCACCTCACGTGCCTTTAACGGCATCGCTCAAGATATTTATGCTTATACCGGCGGCGGCAAGCACTTGAAAGAACTGGGCGTCATATTCGCACCTGGCTTGTCCGGTGTTAAGGCACGCATTAAACTGCTGGTGCTTTTGGAACAGAATTTAAGCACTGATGAGCTCATTTCAATCTTCAAAAAGTGAAAAATGGTACACAGCAGCTGCCTGATGCTTCAACTTTTCAATCATATTCAGCAATAGACGAAGACAGCCTCAAATTAAGGTGTAAACTCCTTGGTTTGAGGCTGTCTTTCCTTTTTATTCTGTGTACTCTAGTCAGCATTCTTCCTGACTCCAGAAAGTAGTGCGGCTATCATCAGCACTCCAGCTCAATTCGCATTCGAGTAAATAAAAAAGCAATAGACAACCATCAGTCATCGACAGTTATCTATTGCTTTTATTTATTTCTAATTAAACAGATGGATTCAAGTCCCATTTTTCAACAGACAACTCTGCTGAGCCAATGAAATGAATTCTATCTTTTTCTTTTTTAGGATACACACGAGAACTTAAAACCTGTTCGCCGTCATTCAAAAAGATTTCCAGTGAAGAGGTATCCGCCAGCACATGAATCGAATGCAGGTCACTGATTTCAACCGTTCGCTCCGAACGTCCATAACCGGAAGGTCCATGAGCTAGAGTAAAGACATTATTGTCATAAGACAAAACGGTGTCTTCCTTCAAGCTGATGGACAGGTCACTATCTACAGAATCAATGCTTACTTTCAGCTCAAATGCTTTCTGATTGAGGGCTTCCATAGCAGATGATTCATTGTTGATAGAAATATGTGTAGCTGAGTGATTCGTTCGTAATACTTCATACTCTTTCAAAGGACGCTGCATCAGTTTGCCGTTTTCAACAGTCAGCTCTCGTGGCAATGTCATCGCATGCTGCCATCCTCTTGAAACTGTCGGATTGCTGTACTCAGGTTTGGTATCTCCGAGTCCCATCCATCCCCACAAAATACGTCTGCCTGACTCGTCTTCAAAAGTCTGAGGTGCATAGAAGTCAAAGCCGCTGTCCAGTTCTTTAAAAGCTGATTCTGGGTTAAACTTAAGCGTCTGCCAGTCAGCTTTTCCTAAATAATAACCGGCATTATGGGTGTTCTCAAATTGATGAGCCGTCGCTTTCAGCCCTTGTGGTGAAAATATCAGAACATCGGCTTCCTTCGCTTCAAAGAAATCAGGGCATTCCCACATGTAGCCCATTTCTTTTTCACCTTCAGCAAATACACCGGTATAATCCCACTTATATAAATCTTTAGAGGAATACAGTAGTATCTTACCGCGGTGATTTAAAGCTCTGGCACCTAAAACCATATAATACATCCCGTCTTTTTCAAAGACTTTAGGGTCTCTTATATGGTCAGTGAAGCCTTCAGGGTACGCTTCATGAGGAATAATTACCTCTTCCGACTCCACTGTAAATCCATCCTTGCTTACGACATGAACAGTATTCTGTTCACGCCCACTGAACGTGTAGTCATGGTCACCAGGATTTTTTACATTACCTGTATAGAAGAAATGAAGCTCGCCATCCTTTACAAAAGCACTGCCTGAGTAGACACCGTCTTTGTTGTACGCTTTATCCGGAGATAGAAACAGTTCCTCTTCCTTGAAGTGAACCATATCTGTTGATGTTTTATGTCCCCAGTGCACCAGTCCGCCATCCGGGTTGTCCGGCACATACTGGTGATAAAGGTGGTAGGTGCCCTCAAACTGAACAGCACCGTTCGGATCATTCATCCACCCTGTGACGGGCATCTGATGGTAAGTCAGACGCCACGGGTCGTTATTAATTTTCTCAGACAACTCTGACTGAACTTCAGCCAGCTTGTCCCAGTAAGACTGATCTAATTCGCTCATTCTTTTCACTCCTATTTGAAACTTTCACGGATAGCACTGCCTTGAATTCTAACAAGAGAGAATCCGATTACGAATGCTACTATAATAACTCCGATGTACTGCAACATAGCAGTGAAATCTCCAGTATAAAGTAACAAACCAGGAATAAAGGTGATACCCATACCTGTTGATGTTAAGTTTAATAGATAGACGATAAAGCCACTGATAGCACCTGCAGCCATACCAGAACCAAATACACGCATAGCACGCAAGTTCACTCCGAATAGCAGAGGCTCAGTAATACCAAATAAAGTAGGTACTGCTGAACTGATAGCATTAGATTTTTTGACTTTATCTTTAAATAATAATGCTGCACCAATTGCTGCACCAAATTGACCTGCCATACTTACAGTAGTCAGTGTCTGAATAACGTTTTCGCCTGTTGCGTTTAACAGACCAATTTCAACAATTCCGATAGAGTGGTGAAGCCCCGTTATAACAATAACTTGCTGAACAGCACCGAACACGATATAACCGATTCCTAAAGGTGCTTCTAATAGATAAACTAAACTATTGATAACAGTTGATTCAGTTACTTGAAGGATTGGCCCTAAAGCAAACAGCATCACTGCTAGAGTAATTGTAATAGTTAAAAATGGTGTAACTATCAGGTCCATAATTTGAGGGACAAATTTTCTGAACCATTTTTCAAGATTTGATACCATCCACCCGACAATGATTGCTGGGAAAATAGATCCCTGATAACCAACAATATCAAGGCCGAATATAACGAGCGGCTCAGCGTCTCCTCCTGCAACTGCCCATGCATTAGGCAACTGCGGTGCTACCATCATCAATCCAACAACAATACCTAATATTGGATTACCGCCAAATTTTCTCGTCGCACTAAAAGCAATTAATACTGGAAGGAATGCAAAAGCAGTATCCGTCAGCATTTCAAAAAGTGTCAGCCAATTCTCATCCATATTCATTCCAAGTTCAATGAGCAAGCCGCGAATTCCCATTAAGAGACCTGTCGTAACCAGAGCGGGAATAAGCGGTACAAGAATATCCGCAAGCACACGAACGACTCTTTGAGCCGGATTCAAGTTTTTATATACATCATCTTTAAATCCTTTAGAGTCACTACTCTCTGTTTCACCCATTACTTCCTGCATCTCAGCATACACAGCATTAACTTTACCTGTCCCGAATATAAACTGATGCTGACCAGTGTTGAAGAAATAACCACGCGATTCTGGAATAGCTTCTGCTTTTTCTTTATCAAGTTTGCTGTCATCTTTTAAAATGACACGTAGTCGTGTTGCACAATGTTCGAAGTTTTTAATATTGTCCTGACCGCCTACTGCATCGAATAAGGCATCTATAGATTTCTGATACTTCATTTTTGTCATCCTTTCATTTAACCGTTTTCATATTTGTCCTGTTCTGCAATTAGAACCGGTTCCCCTAAAGAATAACAGGAACCGGTTCTAATTGCAAGACAAAAGAAAGCACTTTCTTGAACTTTCTTTTCTCCTATGCTGGTGCAGTTGATTCGTTCACAATTAGTTCGTTTGAGAGATCCGAGACTAGGGGGACATCTTCCTTCTCAATCAGTAAGCGCAGCTTGTTTACCGCTTCAATTCCCATTTGTCGGTACGGGTAACTGACAGTCGTTATCGTCGGAGAAACATAGGCGGTCGCTTCATACCCGCCGAAACCGGATAATGAAAAATCTCCTGGAATCGCATAGTTCAGCTCATGTGCTGCCTTGAGAACGGCAACTGCAATATTATCGGTTGCACAGGCGATGTAAGTCGCCTCTGTTTCTTTAAGGAAAGTCAGCGCTTTGGTATAGGCTGCCGTACGTGAAAAATCGGTCTCGATTCTATCCACTCGTGTACCTTTCATAGCCTGAACACTATCCATAAAGCCTTTCCTGCGTTCAATGCCTACTGCAATATCTGATTCAGGTACACCGACATAGAGAAAATGTCTGTGCCCCAATTCGAGCGCAAACTTTCCAATTTTACAGCCTGCTTCGTAGTCCTGATGAATCATACTGTGAATACCATTTGCTTTTTGACCGATAAACAGTACAGGAGTGTCAATCGCCTTAACGGTATTAATGTGTTCTTCAGTCATTTCCCGCGCAAACATGATGATGCCTTCCACTTTCTGCTTAGCCAGAGTCTGAAGGTTTTCAAATTCGCGCTCATTATCCTGATCGGAATTAGTAATAATCAGCTGATAGCCTAATTTCCGTGCGGTTTCATCAATTCCTTGAAGAACTTCATTGGTAGAAGCTGAGTTTAATCGAGGGATAATAACTCCCAGCATATTTGTTTTTTGTGCCTTCAAACTTCGCGCGAAGGCATTGGGCATGTATCCAGTTTCTTCAATAATCTTTTCGATTTTTTTACGCGTGTCGTCACTCACTGAGCCGTTGTTTAAATAACGTGAAACGGTGCTCTTGGCTACACCGGCCTGCTTGGCAATATCATTGATGTTTACCACTGTTTATCCACCCTCCTAATCTAGTTTTTTCCATTTAAAGCTTGCCTGACAGTGTTTTACTGAATCGTTTGCAATAACGTGATCAGTCCATAATTCATCTGTATTTCTTATACTCGACAAGCTGCTGATTACCTGATGCTCATTAATTTCCTTATCAAAAGTAATAATGCCCGCCATAATTTCATGATCAGCAAGGTATCTGCTTCCTAAACTGTCCAAAAGCCAGGTAATGTAATGCGAGTTATTGACATGCTGGTTGCTGTCTATATCAAAGTAACGCACTTCGAATTGCTTCTTGTTACACTCCTCTGCGTTGACTTCAACGGGTTTCTCCAGCCGCCTGATTCGTTTTGAGAAACTAGCCTGATAAGGTTCAACAAGCTCTTCTGAAATACGTGCCATTTTGCGGGTAGCGTGATTCATTAAGGCAAATGTTGTCGTTACCTTAATTAGTTCATTCCCGTCTGAATCTTTCACATAAAAATCACGGTATGTGAACAGTTTGTTGTATTCCGTAGCCACCGTCTCGATTTGGACTGTTTCATTTACTCTTGGCAGCCCTTTGATGTCAAAGTCATACCGCAATATAATCCAGCTTAATCCTTTTTCTTTAACATAGGCTTCCCCGCGCCCCAATTCTTCTGAATGCTTTTCTGAAACATCTAACAGAAGGTTCACCAGCATCGATAGTGTTACTCGCTGATGGCGGTCACACATATAATAACTTATTTCTTTTTGTTGACTAAATAATTTCTTCACTACACTCTGCTCCTTTACACCTGTCACTTAAATTATAAAAGACCCATTCATTAATTACAATTTTATTCATTCCATTCTTTTTTAATCGTTTACTCATGTTAAGAAAATATAAGTAAAGCGCAAACAAGATTATTTTATAGGCATATAAATTTTTTGTATACTTTAAAAAATATTATTGATTATATTCTATTGAAATTGTGATGGTAATTGTATTAAAATAGAATTCGTAGTACAATAGAAAATGGAGTCAAATTTTAATCTTACTAATGATTATCTGTAAATGCTGATTATTAGTAAGGTTATCTTTGTCCATTATATTATTTTAGGAGGAAAGAAAAATTATGAGTGATTCTCAAAAGAACACAAATAAAGGATTTCTCGGTTTTATCGAGCGTGTAGGTAATGCTTTACCTCATCCAGTTATTATTTTCATAATATTAGCGCTTGCTATTATCGTAATTTCCGAACTTGCTGCCCGATTTGGCGCGCCAGTAGAGTACTTCAACGCAAGTGAAGGTGAAATGGTCAGTGTTGAAGCTGTTTCACTTATGACTCGTGACGGTATAGCTCACATCTTTAATAGTGCCGTTGGTAACTTTACAGGATTCGCACCTTTAGGTACAGTTCTTGTAGCGATGCTAGGTGTCGGAATTGCAGAATGGAGTGGACTGATTTCCAGTACACTTAAAAAATTACTAGGAAATGTGCCAACTGGCTTGCTGACTGCAACAGTGGTGTTCGCCGGTATTATTTCCAACATTGCATCTGATGCAGGGTATGTTGTGGTTATTCCATTAGGAGCCATCATATTTGCTGGTGCAGGCCGTCACCCGATTGCCGGTTTGGCTGCAGCCTTTGCTGGGGTATCTGCCGGATTCTCAGCTAACTTGATCTTCGGCCCTACCGATGCGCTATTAGTTGGTATTACTAACGAAGCGTTGCTTTCTGGTGGGATTGAATACGAAGTAGCTGTAACTGCCAACTGGTACTTCATGATTGCTTCTACCTTTTTACTAACTGTTGTGGGCGCAATTGTCACGGAAAAGATTGTCGAACCCCGGCTCGGTGAATACACAGGAAGCTACAAGCCAAACGATGAGCCAATTACTGAAAAAGAAAACAAAGGTATGCGCAACGCGTTAATTGCACTTCTTGTATTCTTAGGAATTATGGCTGTACTCATGGTTCCCGAGAATGGTGCTTTGAGATCAGTTAATGAAGCTACTGGAGAAATGACTCTTGATAACTTCTTGAGTAACGGTCTTCTGTTTATGATATTACTACTGTTTGCTGTACCTGGTTATTTCTATGGTAAAACAACAGGAAAAATTGAAACATCTCACGACTTAGTTCAAGGTATGTCTGAATCAATGGCATCAATGGGTGGATACTTAGTTCTTGCCTTCTTTGCTGCTCAATTCATCAACTACTTCTCATTTACAAACTTAGGTTTAATCCTTGCTGTAAACGGAGCCGAATTCCTTGAAGCTATTGGATTTGTTGGTTTACCACTTATCCTCGCATTCATTTTAGTGACTGCCTTCCTTAACCTGTTTATCGGTTCAGCTTCAGCAAAATGGGCTATCATGGCTCCAGTTTTTGCACCAATGCTGTTCGAGGTTAACGTTGCACCTGAAATGACACTGATGGCTTACCGTATTGCGGACTCATCAACAAACATCATTTCACCATTAATGAGTTATTTCGCAATGATTCTTGTCTTTGCAAAACGTTATGATGAAAAGAGTGGATTAGGAACAATTATTTCAACAATGCTGTCATACAGTATTGCCTTCCTGATTTCTTGGTCACTGCTATTGGTTATCTGGTATGTCTTCGGCTTACCATTAGGACCTGGCGCAGACGTTCTATTATAATATTAAGAAAAAGCATGCTTCCGATGAGGAGGCATGCTTCTTTTTATTTTATAATAGAAACAGAGGAGGGCTTTTATATGTCCAAGAAATTGAAAAGGCGCTTACTGCAGCTGTTTGGGTTCATTATCGGTCTGATATTCGGCTATTTCAACCCGATGCAAATTCAGCAAATGTTTCCAGCTCTTGGAATTACTGTTGGTATCGGCTATTTCATTACTTCCCATGTTGCTGATGATAAAGACAAAAGTCTGGATGATTTAGCCTGGTTCCCTCTCCTTCAGATGATTATGTACTTCATCATAGGTGGGGCTGTCAGTTCATCTCTTCTTTTAGCTATGTAAATTTACTCAAATTAAAGCCCTGAACACTTCCGACTCTTAGCCGGTGTGTCCAGGGTTTTTCTGCTGTTACCTTACTCGAGCCAGTGAGCCCATCGGATCCCACGGTTCCAGTTCAACTACAGGCTTACTTAAAGCCTCCAGCCATTGTTCATCAATATATTTTTTCTTGACAGCAACCTGATAATTATACTCATCAAACCAGCTGTTACTCATCGAATAAATACCCTTATCGCCGCTCTTGTCTCCCCAGCTGTTTTCCACTTTCCATTTAATGGGGTGGCCGTCATTATCCAAGTCCACACCTACGAACACCATGGCATGCGTCAAGAGACTTTCCCCATAATCCAGACGTTGCGCTTTCGTCAATTTTAGACCTTCTCCTAATGTCGCTTCATAATCATAGGCCGACTCATCCATTATACCAGCTTCACGGTCGAGCATTTTGCCTACATCGCAGCCAAACCATACGGGCTCGCTGTCTTTTATAGAAGCAATAGCTGCCTCTTTCAATGCCTCTATCGGTGCATTAACGTAAGTAATCGGCTTTCCTTCTTTAACTGTACCCAGATATTTGACTGTATAGGCCTTTCCATACGGCTTGTCTTCTGTTGGTGCATTAATCAGAGAGACTCTTTCATCCAAGTCCCATTCGACGTATTCATTAAAAAAGTCGACAGGCGTGATGTCTTCTATACGATGAAAGGCCTTGTCTTCGTCACGGTATTCGAAAGAGAAGGTATTGGGTACCTCTCCCAGAGTTTTCGTCAGCAGATTATACACAAAAGAAAGCGACCGTTCTTTGATTTCTTCCAACTCTTCCTGTGACTGGCCTGCTTTATGGGCATCACGCAAATCTGCCGCAAATTCCCTTAATTTAGCTGTCAGCACCTGGTTCAATTCTCTCGTATTAGACGAGTGATAGGTTTCAGGCATGACTGCTTTTGGCACAGCTCCATATTTTTCAAGTAGGCCGGAAAACATATCCCACTGTCCGCCATCTTCGACCGGATCACTCAATAAATGCTGAACCAGCCTGGAATTTAATGGTTCCTCAGTAGTTTCCAGGATACTTTCCAGAAAATAATTGGACTTCTCCAGCTTATCCCAAAACAAGGTATAATTTTGCGAAAATTCAAATGTCTTCATATTCAATTTCTTCATTGTATCCACGCGTGCAGTATTCAGTGCAGCAAACATCCAGCAGCGGCCACTTGATTTCTGATTCGTAATGTCGCCTTTTTTCGTTTCATCTGAAAAGACGAAAGAGTGCCGTCTCTTTAAATTATTATCGATGGACGATTTATTAATACCTACTTTAGCAACGGCATGCTTCGCCGCATGATTTGCCTTATCTGCTTCAAATGCCTCTCTGAACTGGTTCAGCTGGTCATGTGTAATAGTCAATTTGCTCTCATCCTTTTCTCATTAATATCTGTATCATACCGAAAAAGCTAACGAATGACAAGGTGTCATATAGATTCAACTATTTAATTAATTCCATTTCATGACCCTGTTGTTTTCATGGTAAAATATGGATTACAAAGGAGTTGTATAAGATGGATTACGGAAGTTACCGCTATACTAAAGCAGAAATTGACTTGGATAAAGTTTCTTTTAACTATAAACAAATGAAACAACACATTACTGAAGGCACCAAAATAATGAGTGTCATCAAAGCTGATGCATACGGACATGGTGCTGTTGAAATCGGCCGACACTTGGAAACACTCGATACGGATTACCTTGCTGTAGCCGTACTGGATGAGGCCATGGAATTAAGAGAAGCCGGCATCCGCCTGCCGATACTGCTGCTCAGCCCTATTGAACCGGATACTATCCCTACAGCTATTGAAAATGACATAGCTATAACCGTCTACTCACTGGATAGTGCTCGCGCAGTAAACCATTACGCAAAGCAGACAGAAAAAACGGTTAAGGTACATGTGAAAATCGATTCAGGTATGGGGAGAATTGGGGTTCGTTCAAAAGAAGAGGCCCTCGAATTATGCAGCCTATTGACTGCCCCTTCGATATTATTTGAAGGCATTTTCACCCACTTTGCAGAAGCCGAAAATGTTGACGACCCAGCATACACTAAGAGCCAATTTACATTCTTCATGGATATAGTGACTTACCTAGAAGAAAAAGATGTGACGTTTGTCTTGCGTCATTGCAGTAATACCGCTGCTTCTCTTCTTTATCCTGAATTTGATCTGGATATGATTCGAACAGGCATATCCATTTTCGGTTACCATCCTGACAAATCGCTTGAACATTTAATTGACCTGAAGCCCGTCATGACTCTCTCTACTCATGCAGCTTTGGTTAAACAGGTCCCTGAAGGAGCAAGCATCGGCTACGGCAGAACTTATCAGACAGATAAAGAAGAAATGATTGCAACCATTCTCCTGGGATACGCAGACGGAATCCCTCGAGAATTATCAAACAGGTGGCATCTGACTCATGGGGATGTCAAAGCACCCATTGTCGGCCGTATCTGCATGGATCAGTTGATGGTGAATGTAACTGATATAAACGGTTTTTCCAGTACAGACGAGCTTGTATTTATAGGCGATCCACAAGAAGGCCACCCCTCTATTTACAGGATGGCTGAGCTGACAGACAGCTTTCATTATGAACTGTTATGCGGCATCGGTAAGCGGGTTCCTAGAATCTATTTAAAAGACAATGAAGTTGAGGCGAGCCAGAATGTCTTGTTAGACTAATAAAACTGTTTGCTGGCAGCACTGCATTATTATAAAGCTTGGTAGACAAAAAGCACGGAGACTCGATTAAGAATTTCCGTGCTTTTAATTGATCCTTTAATTTTTTTAGAGTTTAAGGATTTAATGGATTTTAATTAATCGTCAGTATCGTCATCTAAATCGTCATCCATCATGCCATCATCATCTAAGTCATCGTCCATGCCGTCGTCTTCTAAACCGTCATCCATTCCATCATCTTCCAAGCCGTCATCTGCTGGCTCTTCTGTTCCTGGAAGTGTATCGTCGGTCTCGTCAGCATCTCCACATGCTGCTAATAACATTCCGGCTGTCAGTGATAGGGTTGCTAGTTTAGCTAATCTTTTCATTAACAATCTCTCCTTAAATTTGAGTTACTGTCTTAGTTTACGACTGACTAATTACTCGTCATCCATATCATCATCTAAGTCATCGTCCATCATGCCGTCATCTTCTAAACCGTCATCCATTCCATCATCTTCCAAGCCGTCATCTGCAGGCTCTTCTGTTCCTGGAAGTGTATCGTCGGTCTCGTCAACGTCTCCACACGCTGCTAGTAACATTCCGGCTGTCAGTGATAGGGTTGCTAATTTGGCTAATCTTTTCATCAAAAATCTCTCCCTTTAAATTTGTATTTTACGAAAATCTAGATAACATTATTCGTCAGTGTCATCTTCCAGTCCATCATCTTCTAGACCGTCGTCCATTCCATCATCTTCCAGCTCGTCTTCCGTTGCCGGATCTTCCACGCCAGGAAACTCTTCATCCATATCTTCCCCGTCGCCACAAGCTGTCAGCAGCACTCCCGCTGTCAGTGATAATGCAGTGAACTTCGCTAGTTTGTTCATAGACTCTCTCCTTTTATACAGTTTTTTCTCTATCTAACGAAACATTACCAAATTTCAATTTCATTTAAAAGTAATAAGCCTTGGGGCCGTTTAAAATTAGAGAACTCTCATTCTACTTCTAAGAATATGAAAAAAGAAACAACTGGGTTTTAGTGCCCGTTAAAATGATAGAGTTTATTTATAAATCATAGCCTACCACGAAATTGCATCAGTTCCAAAGAAAAGGCTTTTACAATTTCTTCTCACTCATTTACATTTATAACACTTTGATTAAAGTGTATTATTTATACTTTCTTCATGCATAAAAAAACAGGAGAGATAATCTCTCCTGTTTCATATTATTCTGTTATTCGACGATTTGAATATCAAGTGTGCGTCTGCCAAATTCAAAAGCATCCGCTACGCTTTCCATATGCAAGTCAACTCGATTACCAATAATCGCTCCGCCAGTGTCACCAGCTACATATTCGCCATATCCTGGTACATAAACGGTTGAACCTAATGGAATAACATCTGGATCCACGGCAATGACTCTAGAATTCTCTCTTAAGTCAATCCCAGTGAAGGTAAAGTTACTTAAAACTTCCTGGTTACGAGAATAAGCAGTTGCTTCAACTGTCATCCAGCGTCCTGATCTGCTTTCTGATGCCTGAGTTGCTTCTGTAGCTTGCGTTTCTTCAACTGGCTCAGATGCTGCTTCTGCTGGTTGTTCTTCTACTACTGTTTCAGCTTCTTCAGCTGGCTCTTCCTCTACAACTTCTTCAACCGGTTCTTCTACAGGCTGCTCTTCTACAACTGTTTCTTCAACTGGTTGAGAAGCCTCTACTTCTGCTTCTTCGTTTGCAGATTCTTCAACTTCTTCAGGTGTTTCAGTTTCAGTTACTTCGTCAGTTGATACATCGTAGCTGACTACTTCCTCTTCGCCATTCTGTACAGAAATGACAGAAGCATCTTTACTCAAGAAGATAGTAGACCCTACGTGTATCAGGCTACGGTTATCAATATCATTCACCTGTACGAGTTTATCTACTGAAATATCTGTTGCCTGTGAAATCCCCCATAGTGTGTCTCCCCATTGGAAAGTATACTTGGCGACTCCTTTTTCATTGTTCTGTGCGGAAATTTCGTTTTCGATTTCCGAAACTGTTCGTGGCTCCCAGTTAGCACTTGTAAATTGACTAGCGCTAGCTTCTGAATCATTCGCCAGTAGGAATAATGCGGCTGCCGATAACGTTACTCCGGCTTTAACTAATCTGTTTTTTTGAATTAACAATTAAAATACCCCTTTTCGTAAATTCGCTCTTTACTTAGTATGGTTTTTCTACTACTTATCCTAGGCATTGCCCGGATAACTGTACGTATCATACCACCCACGAGCTAAAAGAAAAGGGGTTAAGAC
This sequence comes from Alkalibacterium psychrotolerans, assembly GCF_054784355.1. Taxonomy (NCBI): domain Bacteria; kingdom Bacillati; phylum Bacillota; class Bacilli; order Lactobacillales; family Carnobacteriaceae; genus Alkalibacterium; species Alkalibacterium psychrotolerans. The sequence goes on from NZ_BAAGPH010000023.1 coordinate 24,713, forward strand.
CATCTGTTACTTGTTTTTAGTAAGCCTGTATTGTTAGCTTCATAATCTTACGAGACTATTTCATTCCTATCTCATATATTGTTGATGTGACAAATAAGTCAATCTGTCTATATCATCAGTTGTTTATTGCTATTATAAAATTCTCGGTAAGCCAAGTAACTGGCGATAAAACTGGCTATACTGGTAACGCCAATCAGCATAAACATCACTACGATTTGATACCGTATCGCTTCAGTCGGATCGACTCCTGCAAAAATAAGTCCTGACATCATTCCAGGCAGGCTGACTAGCCCAACTGTCTTGGTACGGTCAATAGAAGGACTCATACCGGTTTTGACACTATCTCGGATGACACTCATGGAGGCTTGTTTTTCTGTAGCTCCAAGCGTCAGCTTTTCCAGCACCTGCTGTCTCTGATCTGTAAATTTTGAATTAAGCGTCTGGAAAGTCAATCCTAAAGCGACCATAGCGTTACTTGCTATCATTCCCGTAATGGGGACGATTTGAGATGGGACCCAGTCAATAGCCCCCGTAAATACTAGCAGACTTAATGTTACAGCTGTACCTATTCCTATTGCAGAAAGTGAAATGAAAAGCGATTTAGGAATGCCTTCACTGCGCTGGTGCGCATTATAGCCGGCGTTAAACACTATAAATAAAACCATTGCAAAAGTTACAATCATACTGTCAAGCTGTATAACATAGCTTAAGACATACCCTATTAGAAACAATTGGATGACTGACCGAAGGCCTGCAATGAAGATATCATTTCCAAGATTCAGTCTTTCTTTGTAATCGACAAAAATGGCTATCAGCAGCAGTCCTGTTGACAATATAAGTGAAAAATTGCTTATTTCTAAATTCCCTGTCATTGTGAATCCTCCAATTCTCCGTTGACAATGGTCAGTACTCTATCAGCCTTTTCGATTTCTCTTTCATCATGTGTCACTGACAGAATAGTAATCTCATTTTCAGTGTTTAGTTCATCCAGTATTGTATAGATGATTTCTTTGTTTTCTGCATCAAGTGAACTGGTCACTTCATCGAGCAGCAGGACTTCAGGTCGATAAAGCAAATTTCTTACTAGTGCTATTCGCTGTTTTTCCCCACCGGACAACTCCTTGATTGGTTTATCCAGATAGCTTTTATCCAGCTTGACGCGCTCAAGCAATTTCACACATTGATTTTCATCAAACTCTTCATCTCTTATTTCGTAAGGAAAAGCAACGTTATCCCGCACCGTCTGATCAAACAGTGTAGCATTCTGGAAAAAATAACTGACTTTCTGTCTGTAAGCAAGAATATCTCCGTCTAAAATATTTTCTCCATTAAATTCAACGGTTCCCTCAGTTGGATTAATCAAGCTCGCGATAATCTTTAGCAAGGTGCTCTTTCCACCACCTGAAGGCCCCGTAATAATGACACGCTCTCCTTTGTTAACTGAGAACGTTACACCTTTTAATATAGTCTGACTTTCTGGTTTAAATACAATATTTGAAACAGTTAGTTGTGGTCTGCTCATAGTTGCGCTCCTTGTTTATTCTGATTATCATTTTATAATTATTATAAAGTAAATTCGGGTACTCCTCAACTGTTTTGCTCTTTTACCCATTCTTCTTCTGCTTCGGTAATCCGTTCCGCCTGTTCTTCAGGTGACAGATAGGTAAAGCCTTCCCCTGCTACTTCCTGAACATGAGAAATGGTCATAAAAGCATTAGGATCAATAGCCGAAACAATTCGTTTAATGAGAAGCACTTCTCGCCTGCTGATGATAATGTAGAGAATGTTTTTCTTTTCTCTAGTGTAATACCCTCGCCCATCCAATATGGTAATGCCCCGTCCCAGCTGATTTTCAATCGCATCAGCAATTTCCGTGTACTTGTCTGAAATGATGAAAAAGGATTTTCTCGGGTTCAGACCTTCCAGCATAAAGTCTATCACCTTACTTTGAATGAATAAATTGATCAGGGTCAAGAACACATTTTCCGGTCCAATGATAAAGACAGAGGGAACAACAATGAAGACATCAATTAGCAGCAAACCCGTCGGCACATTAATGCCTAAGTATTTTTCCAGGAGCTTGGCGATAATATCACTGCCGGCTGTCGTCCCATGTCCCAGCATGATGAGGCCTATACCTGCGCCCATGAAAATACCGGAACCGATGGGAGCAAGCAGCGTTGTTTCAGGAATAAACTGATAGCGGGTCACCAGCAACAGCATCACTGAAATAATCCCGTTTGCTATGAGTGTATAGTGCAGGGTCTTCTTATCCAAAAATTTATAACCAATCGCTAAAATCAGAATATTGATAATAAAAATAGTATACGATGGTGGAATATCCGTCAGGTAAAATAATATAAGAGAAAAACCAGTCAGTCCGCCTTCAGACAAGCCGTTAGGGACAGTAAAGACATTCACACTGACAGAATACAGTACCGCTCCGACAACAATCAGAAGCAGATTTTTAAAACGGTTTTTAGGTATTAGTGATTTCAATGAACTTGGCCCTCCCCTGTATAAACGACTTCTCCATTTACATAAGTGGCCGAAACAGTTACCTTTCTGATAGCACTTTTTTCAATCGTGAAGATATCCTCATTCAAAATGACAAAATCAGCTAAGTACCCTTCTTTTAAGCGGCCTTTTTTATTTTCTTCAAAACTTGCGTAAGCTCCTTCAAGTGTATAGGCATCTATCGCCTCTTCAACAGTCATAGCCTCATCCGGCAAGAAAGCGTCGGGCAGTGGATCTGTCAATCTATTGCGTGTGACAGCACATTGAATGGTGTCAAATGGATTAAATGATACAATTGGTGCATCACTGCTGAATGACTGATGTATGCCTTTCTTTTTCATCGTATTAAATAAATAAGAGGTCTCTGCCCGCTCTTTGCCTACGCGTTCATATAGTATAGGCAGATCGTCTTCAAGAAACAGCGGCTGAACATAAGTCAGATAGTCTTTTTCAGCTACTCGCTCAATAAGTGCTTGATTCGTTATCTGCATATGGTTGATGCCCAGACGCAGCTTATTTTCTTTCTCGCCCAGGGCGTAATCATAGGCATCAAGAATCATTTCTATTCCTCGATCGCCAATCCCATGCGTGATGACCTGAAACCCATTATCCACTGCCATTTTCACTTCGCTGTTTAATGTCTCCTGTGATTTCGTATGAATCCCTATTGTTCCTTCATCATCGGAGTAGGGCTCCGTCAACGCTGCCGTGCGCGATCCCAGCGTACCATCTATAAAATACTTTATTGGTCCTATTCTGTTCCACTCAGTTCCTTTATGAAAGTCATGTGGTCCAGATAAAAAGGCTGGAAGATACTGACCGTCATTGAACCAAATCTGATGGTAAAAACGAACACTTAACTGCTTATTCTTGTCCATTTCTTCGTAAAAACTCAAGGTGTCATCAATCTGGTCATCTTTGGCGTCATTGGTATGCATAGAGGTTATACCGTAGCTATTGGCCAAAGCCATTGTCTCCGACAGCAGTCGTTTCTTCTCTTCTCTGCTTTTCACAGGAAGCTTGGCTTTCACTAAATCAAGAGCCGTTTCTTTAAGCACGCCTGTCAAATTGCCCTGTTCATCTATTTCCAGTTCGCCACCACTGCCAGCCTCAGTCTGACTGGTCAGTCCAAAGTAAGCCAAGGCCGCTGTATTCAGGCTCATGACATGACGGTCAACTCGAACCAGGACAATAGGAACGGTTGAGGAAGCTTTATCCAGGTCATATCTGTTAGGTATTCTTTTTTCGTCCGTAAATGAGGTATGATTCCACCCTTCAGAATATAAGACATCTCCTTCAGACAGCTGCTTCTTTTCTATGTAGTCTGCACACCTTGAAATCAGTTCCTGCATTGAAGTCACATCTGTAATCGGAAGCATAGACAGATATTCTGCAGTCATCAGAAAATGCAGGTGGGAATCAATAAATCCAGGAATCACTGTTTTTCCCTGCAAATCAACAGTCTCTTCACCGGTAAACACCTTTTGACAGTCTTCTGAACTGCCCACTTTAACTATCCGGTTATTTTCTACAAGCATACTCTCGTAATACTCATTTTTTTCACTATAAATCTTACCGTTTTTAAACCACTTCATTATATACCCACCTTTTTAACAGTTGTTCTGACTACTGAATAGTCCTTTCTCATTATACTCTAACCTCTGCGCACTTTATACCTTTTGAGGGCTTTAATTCCTTTCGCATAAAAAAATCCAGGACAACAGATAAACTGTGTGTCCCGGCTGTGTGTCATACGGGTCGCTTACAACCAGCTGCCCGTGAATTGATGGATGCCATGAGTGTTATCTGTCGCATCGACTTCTCTTGTCCAGTAATCTTTGGGTGAAAAATACTCTCTAGGAAAAATGGTGCAGTCTTCAACTTCCTGATGGGTATTGTTCGGTTTCAACCCGCGCTCGATCATAATTTCAGTTATGCGTATAACGTTCGTCTTTTCGTCTCTGGAACCATCCGGAAGAATGAATTCTCTCCCATCATAATCATTGTACAGTTCTTCGATGAAAGGATGATGCGGCTGTGCGCCAATAATTCCCGTTGAAATTTCTGTTTCTATTTCAAAGCTGAAAAAGGCCGGAAATTTTCTGAACTTGTCAATTGGTTTAATCAGTTCCATATCCGTATCACAGTACACTCCCCCGTATTCTTTCAGTGCATGCAGTCTGGCGACATCGGAGACAAAGGCCCATTCTTCTCTTTCGTAAGCCTGTTCTGCATAAATGCCGTGATCTTTCGGATCAAAATTTGATTCATCCCAGCGCTTAATTTCCCAGTCCGGGCAGTAGCGTTTCCAGCTTTCCAGGCACTTTTTCTCGAGCGGCCCCAGCTCATTGCCTCCAAACCAGGCATAGTGAATAATTTTCGGTATCATAAAACTCTCCCCTTTTAAATAAAATGAAAAAATGATGAGACTATATCTCTAGTTTAACAACTTATCAGATTAAAAGCATTGATTAGCTATTATCGAGCACATTGTAAGCATAACAATTACTCTTTGCATATGAAGATGCTACACTTTACACATAATCATCGCTCATACTTATAAGGAGTTGAACTGTACATGTATTTCAAATCATTTTTTGATAAACCTTTAGCTCAGATGGCCTATCTCGTAGGGTGTCAGCAAACCGGTGAGGCCATAATCATAGATCCTCTGAGAGAGCTGGATGAACACGTCAAGGCTGCAGAAGATGAAGGCCTGAAAATTACTCACGCGGCTGAAACTCATATTCATGCCGACTTTGCATCAGGTTTAAGAGATGTCCACCGTAAGCTAGGCGCCAAACTATACGTTTCTGATATGGGAGGGGACGACTGGAAGTATGAAAACATGCCTGATGACACGGTTTATCTGAAGGAAGGCGACACCATTGAAGTCGGTAAAGTCATGCTTGAGGTTCTCTTTACACCCGGGCACACGCCGGAAAGTCTCTCTTTCATGCTGACAGATAAAGGTGGCGGCTCCAGTGTTCCTATGGGATTGTTCACCGGTGATTTCCTATTTGTCGGTGATGTCGGTCGGCCGGATCTTCTTGAAGAAGCCGCTGAAATGGAAGGAACAACGGATTCCGGTGCAAAAGATATGTTCACCTCTGTCCAGAAATCAAAAGAGCTCCCGGATTATTTGCAGATATGGCCAGGACACGGTGCCGGTAGTGCCTGCGGAAAATCTCTCGGTTCCGTTACCATGACTACCTTGGGTTACGAAAAAGAATACAACTGGGCCTATCAGATAGAAGATGAAGATGCATTTAAAAAAGAACTGACAACTGATCAGCCGGAACCGCCAACTTACTTTTCTCATATGAAAAAAATCAATAAGGAAAATATTCCACTGGCTAAAGATACCCGCGTTTACCCACTACCTTCAGAGGAGCTTACGGATCTGGTGGTCGACTTGAGACCAAAAGAAGTATTCCAGTCCAGTCATATAACTGGCACCTTGAACATTCCTATGAACAGTAATTTTTCAAGTTACATTGGCTGGTTTGTCAACTATGATAACGACCTCACCTTTATAGGTTCAAAAGAGGATGCCGACGAAGCGGCTAAACAGCTGCAGCAAATTGGCTACGACCGTGTGAAAGGCTACCTCCCAGTTGAGGAATTAAAAAACACTGTTACTTCGCTGACTATTGAAACGGATGAATTCATCAAATTATACCAGAAAGAACCATTAAACATTCTTGATGTCCGAAACAAGTCTGAATGGGAAGAAGCTCATCTCGACAACGCTAAACGCGTCCTCTTTGGAAATCTTCTGGAAGAAGATATTCCTTTTGAAACGGACGAGCCGGTCTTCGTTCATTGTGAAACAGGCGTACGATCAGGTATTGCTTTAGGCGCACTTGAAAAAAGAGGATTCAAGCATGTCATTAATATCAAAGACGGCTATGGGCCAATTAGAGAGCGATTATAGGTCCTCCTTAGTATGAAAGGTATTGGTTACCTTTCATACAAAAAACTCATTCGTATTTAGTGCCCAGTTCAAATTGCTTTTTTATCAGAAGTGGTGCCAAAAGACTCTTTGAGACCTGTTCTTTTCCGCATTTCAATTAAAGTAGTCACAAAATGCATTTTGTGACTACTTTAACTCATACAAATCGAAGAACTAGTCTCTAAAGGCTTTATTGAGACTAGTTCAAGGTTAAATGCGTCACCAACTGGTCTCTATTCATCAAAGAAATAATGGCGACTTTGTCGAAAAACCATAATCTGTATCAGCTACAGAAAAGCACTGTCATTTAAGGAGGAAAATTCCTTAAATGACAGTGCTTATTAAAACAACTCACCTTCTAGTAAAGGATGAGCTGTATGCTGTTTATGAAAATTATTTACCAAAGCCTTGTTCAGCAATGTTTCTCGAAGAGAGTTCCGTTTCGGCATCCGCCAAGGGCTGAATTTTCTTAGCGTAGACATACTTCATAGCAACGAGTGCAAAGATAACGGCAACTGTCTCAGAAATCAGCTTAGACCACCAGACCATATTGACGTCGCCAGTAAATGACAGGGCATAGGCTGCTGGAACAAGCACCACTAGTTGGCGAATGACTTGTACCCATAAGCCCAGCATTGGATTGCCGACTGACTGAAAGACGGTTCCCAGCATAATGCTGATGCCGGCAAAAGCAAAACTTAAACTAATCGTACGCAAAGCAGCTACTCCAAGATTCATCATTTCATCTGATGCATTAAATAAATACAGAAGTTGTTCCGGGAATAACTGGAAGAGAACTGTTCCTGTCAGCATAATACCTACTCCATAAGCCAGACAGATTTTGATAGCCAAAATCATACGTTCTTTATTTTTAGCTCCCAGATTATAGGACACAATCGGAATCATACCATTATTGAGCCCAAACACAGGCATAAAGATAAAACCTTGAAGACGAATGTAGACACCATATACGGCAATAGCTGTGGACGTAAACTGCAACAGAATATTATTGAACAACAAGGTAACTAAAGAGGTAATTGATGTCATGACCATAGAAGGGACACCTACGGAATAAATCCGTTTGATAACAGCGAGGTCAGGTCGGAAACCTCTGTACTGCATATCAATATCATGATTGACTCGCGAATTTATGATAATGGCTAAGGTAGCTGAGGTACTCTGCGCTATTATCGTCGCAATCGCAGCTCCTCTTACCCCTAGTGCCGGTGCGCCCAGCAAGCCGAAAATAAGGATCGGGTCCAGAATAATGTTTAAGATTGCCCCGGTACCCTGTGTAATCATCGTATAAAATGTACGGCCGGTAGACTGGAGAATACGTTCGTACGTAAACTGCATCAGCTTCCCTACAGAGAGAGTGGTAATCAGAACAGTGTATTCTATTCCGTACCGGATAATCTCAGGATTGTCTGTCTGCATTTCAAAGAAAGGACGAACTAAAAACATACCGAAAAACAGAAACAGACCGTAGTGCATCAGGGTTAAAAACACACCATTATTAGCAGCAGCACTGGCCAACTTTCGGTTTCCTTCGCCTAAACGCTTTGACAGCTCTGCATTCATCCCTACCCCAGTTCCGATACCAATGGCTACCATCAGCATCTGAATCGGGAAGACCAAGGACAGTGCGGCTAACGCTTCTTCACTGATTTGAGCAACAAACATACTGTCTACAACGTTATAGAGTGACTGAATGAACATGGATATCATCATTGGTACAGACAGTGTCAGCACCAATTTGTTCATTGGCATTTTTCCCAGTTCTTGTGAGCTCATATTTTTCATAGTTATTACTCCTCTTAATCTTTCCATTTCATCTCGAATTCTAATTAACTTCTCTATTATACAGAACCCAATTCATTAAATGAAGTAAAGAATCTTCATTTCGATTATTTCATAATTCTTTTTCTTTTTAGTTTGAAGCCTTTCTGATACAATACCTTTAGATAAGAGAGGTAATCAAACATGAGATATTTACGAAAACTTTTTTTCCTGCTTCTTAGCCTGTTAATAGGCTTTTGGCTGGGCACTAGTGGTATTTTACACGGGACGACTGTCGGTAACTGGATGGAGACGATTGTCAGCTATTTTCCGTCATCCACTGACTTCAATCAGTTGAATCAGACCGGACAGGATCTGCCGTTTTTCAGTGAATCCTTCTTTGATCCGGCTGAAACCGGAACACAAGAGAATGCTGAAGCTCCTGAGATAACCAGTGAAGAGGCAGAAAAACTGGATATACATTTAATAGAAGAAACAGTCATCAACCTAGTCAATGAACTACGTGAAGACCTGGATGTGCAAGCTGTAACGTCTAATGATATGCTCCGTTCAGCGGCCACTATTCGGGCAATTGAAACGGAAGAACAATTTTCGCATACACGTCCGGATGGAACGGATGCGTTTACCGTATTCGAGGAAGAGGGTATCCACTACCCTTACCGTACAGCGGGTGAAAATTTAGGTATGGCCACCTATCACCTTCAGGAAGAACACATGGCTGAGCTGATTTTTAATGGCTGGGTCGAGAGCCAGGGTCACTACGAAAACATGATTAAACCTGACTTTGAAGAAATTGGTGTAGGCGTTCATTACGATGACGAGTTCCTATATATTACTCAGTTATTCGGCACTCAACGCTAATCAACAGGATAATTAGAAAGCTTTTCACACAATTGACATCGTGTGAAAAGCTTTTTTTTAGTGATACAGTTCCGGTCTCCTGTCTTTGAAAACTCCGATATCTTTTCTAATTCCTTTGAGTTTGGATAAATCCAGATTTTCAGTAAAAGCCGCTTCCTCTTCATCTAATTCAATCATCACTTTGCCTAACGGACTGATTACAGCAGAGTGTCCACAGAACTTAAGGTCATCCGTTGTTCCACATTCATTTACGCCAACCACATAAACCTGATTCTCAATCGCTCGTGCTCTCAGTAAAGTCTGCCAGACATGCAGTCGAGGATGCGGCCAGGCTGCCGGCACGAACAGAACTTCCATTCCTTTCAGGGCCATAAGACGAATCCATTCAACAAACCTCAGGTCGTAACAGGTTGCTACGCCAACTTTGACGCCATCCAGTTCCACTAAGCCGAGATGATCGCCACGCTTGAATTTTTCATGCTCGTTCGCTGGAGAAAACAAGTGGACTTTATGATAGGTATGCACCAGTTGCCCTTCCCGATTATAAATGTAGCTGGTATTGTAATAGTCCTCGTCGTACTCTGTTGCAACGGAGCCACCAACTATGTTGACGCCGTGTTTTTTTGATAAACTGTGCAGCAATGCGCGTGTCTCCTTCCCCTCATGATCTGCAACACCTTCGAGCTCCTCTGGGAAGAAAGAAACATTCCACATTTCAGGTAGCAAGATAACATCCGGCTTTTCTGTCTCCATTAGTTTAGTGATACTGGAGTGAACAATGTCAAAATTTTCTTGCGGCTGATTGTATTTAACAGCCAGTTGAATCCCGCTCACTTTCATATCTGCCACTCCTTACTTCTTAATTTTAGTCTAGTCTAGCAGAGAATCTTTACTTTTACCACGTTAACCATTCCACTTAGCATATAATTATCTGCTTTTGAAATGCAGGCCGCCCCAAGCGGCCTTTCCGCCTTTTCGTTTTTCACTCTAACTCACTTGATCTAAATTTCCCGAGTTATTCCTATCTCTCCTTATTCCATTAACTCGGCCGACTGCTCTCACCTCAGTTACCTTAATCCCTCTGTTTTCCATTAACTCAGTCGGCTGTCAACTTCCCAGTTACCCTAATCTCTCCGTTTTCCATTAACTCATCTGACTGCCGACTCCCCAGTTGCCTTAATTTCTCCGTTTTCCATCAACTCATCTGACTGCCGACTCCCCAGTTACCTTAATTTCTCCGTATTCCATCAACTCAGTCGGCTGTCAACTCCCCAGTTACCTTAATCTCTCCTTTTTCCATTAACTCAGTCGACTGCCAACTCCTCAGTTACCTTAATCTCTCCTTTTTCCATTAACTCATCTGACTGCCGACTGCCCAGTTACCTTAATTTCTCCGTTTTCCATTAACTCATCTGACCACCAACTCCCCAGTTACCTTAATCCCTCTGTTTTCCATTAACTCATCTGACTGCCGACTCCTCAGTTACCTTAATCCCTCTTTATTCCATTAACTCATCTGACCACCAACTCCCCAGTTACCTTAATCCCTCCGTTTTCCATTAACTCAGCCAACCTCAATTCGTCGAGTTACATAAATCTCTAAGAATAGCACCAACTAGGTCGGAAACATTCCTTGAGTTCCACTTAACATATAAAAAAGCACTCTGATTCGCCAGTTGGAAGGTTTCCCCACTGATGAATCAGAGTGCTATGATTTTATTTCAGTTTTAGCTAAATAGCTTACATCATGCCGCCCATTCCGCTTGGATCCATTCCTCCGGCAGGGCCGCCGTTTTCTTCAGGAATTTCCGCAACAGCTGCTTCGGTTGTTAGAAGCAGTGCTGAAACGGATGCCGCATTTTGTAATGCTGAACGTGTAACCTTAGTTGGGTCAATGATTCCAGCTTGAACCATGTTGACCATTTCACCTGTCGCTGCATTGAATCCAATACCAGGTTCAACATGCTTCAATCGCTCAACAATGACGCTTCCATCAAGACCGGCATTTGAGGCAATCTGGCGTACGGGTTCTTCAAGAGCACGGAGAACAATTTTCACTCCAGTTTCTTCGTCGCCTTCCGCTTCAATACCTTCAAGTTTTTCAAGAATATTGATATACGCAGTTCCACCACCAGCGATGACACCTTCTTCAACTGCCGCACGTGCAGCATTCAAAGCATCTTCGATACGTAGCTTGCGCTCTTTGATTTCTGTTTCAGTAGCCGCTCCCACTTTGATGACAGCAACACCGCCTGCTAGTTTCGCAATGCGCTCCTGAAGTTTTTCACGGTCGAATTCAGACGTTGTTTCTTCTGCCTGAGCACGCAGCATTGCTACACGCTGTTCGATATGCGTTTTTTCTCCTGCACCTTCTACAACAGTCGTGTCGTCTTTTGTTACCACGACTTTACCGGCTGTTCCCAGCTGGTCAATGGTTACGTCTTTCAAATCAAGTCCTAGATCACTTGTGATAACTGTACCGTCTGTCAAGATAGCAATGTCTTCAAGCATGCCTTTTCGACGGTCACCAAATCCTGGTGCTTTAACTGCAACAACGTTCAGTGTTCCGCGGATTTTGTTCAAGACTAGTGTTGGAAGTGCTTCGCCATCAATGTCGTCTGCAATAATCAACAGCTGTCTGTTCTGCTGCATGATGTTTTCAAGTACTGGCAGAATTTCCTGAACAGAAGAGATTTTCTTGTCAGTGATTAAGACATATGGATTGTCCAGGTTAGCTTCCATTTTTTCATTGTCCGTTACCATGTACTGTGACAAATAACCTCTGTCAAACTGCATCCCTTCAACAACATCCAATTCTGTTTCGATCCCCTGGGATTCTTCGATAGTAATAACGCCATCACTTCCAACACGCTCCATAGCGTCTGCAAGCAGGTGTCCGATTTCTTCATCACCAGATGAAATAGCTGCGATTTGAGCAATGGATTCTTTATCTTCCACTTTAGTAGACGCTTCACGCAAGGACTCAACCGCTTGTTTTGTAGCCAGTTCAATTCCACGACGGATTCCGACAGGATTTGCTCCTGCAGTAACGTTTTTCATACCTTCATTGACGATTGCCTGCGCTAAAACTGTCGCAGTGGTGGTTCCGTCACCGGCAATATCATTCGTTTTGCTGGCAACTTCCGCCACTAACTGTGCGCCCATATTCTCGAACTTGTCTTCCAGTTCGATTTCTTTAGCAATGGTTACACCGTCGTTGGTAATTTGAGGTGCGCCAAACGATTTGTCGAGGATAACATTTCTTCCTTTAGGACCTAATGTTACCTTGACTGTGTCAGCCAGTTTATCTACCCCACGCAGCATTGCTGCACGTGCGTCTTCTGAAAATTTAATATCTTTAGCCATAAGTATTCCCTCTCCTTCAATTCATGTAAGTTAGTATTTTAATTAATTTACAATTGCGATAAGGTCTGTATCTTTAACGACCAAATATTCTTTTCCTTGGTATTTCACTTCAGAACCGGCATATTTTTCGAACAGCACTTCGTCTCCTACTGCTACTGAAATCGCCGCTCGTCCACCGTTATCCATCAGTTTGCCTTCGCCTACTGCAACAACGACAGCTGTCTGTGGCTTTTCTTTTGCAGAATCCGGCAAGACCAGTCCGCTCGCTGTCTTTTCTTGCTGCTTCTTCACTTCAAGAAGCACTCGATTTCCTAAAGGTTTTAACATGGTGTAATCCCTCCATATAGTTTAATTTAGTTTATTTAGAGCCATTTTTTAAGTGGCTGTCAAGTGAGTTAGCACTCTCTATCTTCGAGTGCTAACTCCAATACTTAGTATATTCAAAACACACAATTCTTGCAAGCCCTATCTTAAAATTTTATTCATTTCACTCTCTTGTGGAAACTGATTTATTTTTGTGTTAAATTACTAGTATTATGTAAATTTAACACAAAGGATGAACGTAATGTCTCCACTTGAAAACAACAAAAAAGCCGCCACACACATGATTGGATTATTTCTTCTCGTTCAGCTGTTATCTGGTATTATTCCGCTCTTTCTACCGGATACACTGGATGCGATTGCCTTTCTCATTCCCTCAATGGTTCTCTTCTCACTAGGTGCTATCGGAATGTTCATAATAGAAAGACGGCGGAACATGCAGTTTGAGTTTGAACAGCCCTTTCAATCAAATAAATCAGCGATATTAATCTGGGGACTTGCTGGTGTTTTTATAGCCTTACTGGTTCAGAGTGTTGCTAGTATTATAGAGGTGAATTTTCTAGGATCTCCTATGGAATCAGAAAACACACGTCTTCTTGTAGAAGTTGTCCGGAGCTACCCGCTGTTTATTCTGCTCATTGGCATTGCAGGACCTATAATGGAAGAATTTGTATTTAGAAAAGCACTGTTTGGCTTAATGTATGGAAAACTTGGCGGTATAGGGGCAGCTGTCATCAGCTCACTGCTGTTCGCCTTCATTCACTTTGATGGGTTACTGCTTGTTTACTCCTCAATGGGACTGGTTTTTGCATGGCTCTATTTTAAAACTAAAAATATCTGGACACCGATTATCGCTCATTGTCTGATGAATATTGTGGCCGTTCTGGCGAACCTTTATCTCGTTTAAATAGATTTGAACACAGAAAGGAAATACTATGACTGAAAAACAGATACTGTTTCAAATAGGCTTTAAATATGTCTTTTTTCTTTTATTTCTCTACTTTACAATTGATTCGGTAGGATCGAACGGCTGGGGCTTTTTCTCTTATCTCTTTGCCCTGTTTGCAACGAAGGACTTTGTCCAAGGTACACGGATGGCTGAAGCATTTTATCGCATCAAAAAAAGTAAAGACAACAAAGAATAATATAAAAAACACTTTCCAGTAAAAAGGAAAGTGTTTTTTATTTAGTCATTATAGAACATGTCGTTTAAAGGATTATCCGCTTTACCTGAACTATCTCCGTTTTCAAAATCCTGATAGTAATTAATAAAGTAAATTAACGTCTGCAGCTCATTCGTCAAATCGACGTTGTGTACTCTGATGTGTTCTGGAACCGTTACTCGGATAGGGGTAAAGTTCATGATTCCCTTTACTCCGCCCTCTACTAACTTATCAGCCATTTCCTGTGCTATTTCGGAAGGAACAGTTAAAATAGCGACATCAATTTGCTGAATATCCAGCTGGTTGACCATGTCATCGATGGCATAAATCGGAACACCCTGATGAATGGTATCAATTAGTTCATCCTTAACGTCAAAACCTGCACTGATACGGATGTTATTGTTCCGTCTAAAATTATAGTTCAGTAATGCCTGACCTAAGTTACCGACTCCGATTAATGCAACGTTTGTCAGTCGATCCTGATTCAGTGTTTTACTGAAAAAGTTCATTAATGCTTCTACATCATAACCGTACCCTCTTTTACCAAGTGCACCAAAGTATGAAAAGTCTCGTCTGATAGTGGCGCTGTCCACTTTAACTGCTTCACTTAACTTCGCTGACGACACTCTCTCTTTTCCAGCTTCGTATAAAAAACGCAAGTAGCGGTAGTATAGCGGCAGTCTTCGTGCTGTCGCTTTTGGTATTTTCTTTTCAGCCATGTTTATTCTCCTCATCTATCTATGATTTTAATGGCAAATCGCTTTTCAATTATAATCATTCTAATCAATTCCGGCCTTACAGGTTTGTGTATTCACAAACTATCTTTCACTAACCATATAATATTATACCACTAAAGCTTGTAAAATAAAGGCAAAACGTCTTTATATTTAAATTTTATTCGTTCTAATTTTAAACAACTGCCAAAGTTTGCTAACAATGTACTTTCTTATAACGAAGAGTTTTATCATTCTCTCTGAAAGTATTCTCAAATATCAGTCTATTTATTCTTCTTGTCTTAACTTTCCTGTATGATAAACTATAAGTTAAGGTTGATATCAGTATAGAAATTGAGGACAATTATGATAATTTTACAAACACAAAAAATTGCACGCTACTTTGGTGCTGAAAAGCTATTTGACAATGTGAGCGTGGAAATTAAAAACAAATCACGCATCGGACTGGTCGGGAGAAATGGTGCCGGAAAAACAACGCTCTTAAATATATTGTCAGGACGTGAAGAACCCGATGCGGGTGCCATCCACAAAAAAAAGGACTGTTCCATAGGCTACTTGGATCAGCATACGGGACTGGAATCTTCCCTGACTATTTGGGAAGAAATCGTCAAGCTCGCTGAACCTGTAAAAAAACTGGAACAGGACATGCATCAGATTGAAGAGCAGCTGAGTTCCAGTGAGTTGGATAAGTCGTCAAGCAGCTACGCAGACATACTTAACCGCTATGACCTTCTCCAGCAGCAATTCCGAGAAATGAATGGATACGGCATTGAAAGTGAAATGCGCTCCGTCCTGCATGGTTTTCGCTTTTACGAAGAAGACTATAACACACCCATAGCCAATTTATCCGGTGGACAGAAGACACGTCTAGCCCTGGCTAAACTGCTTCTGGAGAAAAAAGATCTGCTTATTCTAGATGAACCGACTAACCATTTGGATATTGACACATTAACCTGGCTGGAGAACTATCTTCAAAACTACCCAAAAGCGCTTCTGATTGTCTCTCATGACCGCTACTTTCTGGACAAAGTGGTACAGGATATTTATGAAGTCAGCCGTGGGTCCGTCAGTCACTTCCCGGGTAACTATTCAAACTATCTGAAGCAGAAAGCAGAACAGATTAAACGCGAATGGAAAGTTTATGAAAAACAGCAGAAGAAACGTGAAAAACTGGAGGATTTCGTCAACAAGAATATTGTCCGGGCATCTACAACTAAGCGTGCCCAGGCCCGACGAAAACAACTTGAAAAAATGGATACGGTGGACAGACCTCAAAACGAGGAAAAAAGTGCTCACTTTCAGTTCAGTACTAATCGAACATCTGGACAGGTTGTCCTTCAGACAGAAAATTTGGCTATCGGATATGAGAACGCCCCTGTGTCAGAGGGCATTGACCTGGATATTCGCAAGGAAGACTCCATTGCCATTGTAGGGCCTAATGGCGTCGGCAAAACGACCTTGCTCAAAACATTCATGAATATATTGCCGCCAATACGTGGTGAAATTAAAATAGGCACAAAAGTCGACCTGGGGTATTACGACCAGGAACAGAAGACATTAAACGAAAAGAAGACCGTACTTGATGAAGTATGGGATGACCACCCCCTTCTTCCAGAGCAGGCAGTCCGAACTCTGCTTGGTTCTTTTCTGTTCAGTGGCGAAGATACAGATAAGCGCATCAGCTCATTAAGCGGTGGTGAAAAAGCACGTGTCGCGCTGGCCAAGCTGGCTCTGGAGAAAAACAACACCCTCCTTCTGGACGAGCCTACGAATCATCTGGACATTGATTCCAAGGAAGTTCTGGAAAATGCACTGATTGATTATGAAGGCACGCTGCTTTTCGTCTCACATGACCGCTATTTTATCAACCGACTGGCAACCAAAGTCATTGAGCTATCCGCTGAGGGGGCGGTTCTCTATTTAGGTGATTATGACTACTACCTTCAGAAAAAATCTGAGCTGGAGGCTCTTGAAAGTCTTGAAGAACAGGCCGGTTCAACTGACTCAACTGATGAACAGACTACCACTAACGCAACGGATACTAAATTGTCCTTTGAAGCAAGGAAAGAACGTCAGAAGGAAGAACGAAAACTGACACGATCCATTGAAGCCCTTGAAGCCAAACTTGAGGAAGTGGAAGAAGCCATCCATGCCGTCCAGACGCAGTTAAGCAAGCCTGAACTGTTTACTGATTCAAACGCCATCGAGCGCTTATCCAAAGAAAACGACCAGCTGCTCAGCAGGCAGGAAGAGATGCTGGAAGAATGGGAAGCAGAGCAGGAAGCATTAGAGCAATTACTCAACGATTAGTCATGACCGAAGAACTTCAATAGAGAGAAAGTAAGGTGGACGCAGAAGATGGATCAGATGGATTTAAGAATTCTACAGATATTACAGGAAAACAGCAGGGTATCATTAAAAGAAATAGCCAGTGAGACATTTCTTTCTTCCCCTGCTATTTCAAATCGTATTTCCAAGCTTGAAAAAGAAGGTTACATTGAACATTACACTATGCGCGTGAATTTTAAAAAATTGGGGTACCACATTCAGGCATTTATTCAGCTCGACTTGAGTCCGAATCAGAAAAAAGAATTCTACCCCTATATCGAGACCAAGCCCAACGTGATTGAGTGCAACTGTGTGACTGGTGAATTTTCGATGCTGATTAAAGTAGCGTTCCCGACGACAACTGAACTGGATGACTTTATCAATGATCTTCAGCAGTTTGGTAAAACTTACACGCAGATTGTCTTCTCCACTCCCGTACATTCGAGAGGCATTACATTAACTGATTCCACTGAGTAGTCACTCCTTTACTAAAGGCGTTCATACAAAAACACGACAGGTCTTTCACTCAAATAGTGATAGCCTAGTCGTGTTTATTTTTTAATAGAGATTCTGTCCACTGTTTACTAAGAGTTAGACGGATAATCCCGGCCTGCCGTTTAGTGTATAATCTGCAAACTGACCTTTTTCGAGTTGCACAAAGGCAGCTGCTCCAATCATTGCAGCATTGTCCCCGCATAATTCCAGCGGTGGAATCAGCAGTTCCACTTCTGGAGCTTCTTGAGTGACGGCCTCGCTCAATGCCTCTCTCAGACCTTTATTCGCAGCCACACCACCTGCCAGCACAAGCTGTTTAACCTGCTTTTCTTTCACCGCCCGCATGGTTTTGGCTACCAGCACCTCAACAACAGCTGCCTGAAAACTGGCTGCCAGATTTTCATCATTCAGCGATTCATTCTTTTGTTTCGCATTGTGAACGGTATTGATGAACGCACTCTTCAAACCACTGAAACTGAAGTCGTAATTGTCTTCCTGTATCATGGCCCGGGGGAAATGATAGGTGTCTTCCCCTTTATGAGCCATTTCATCGATATGCTTCCCTCCCGGATAAGGCACGCCGATGACCCGACCGATTTTATCATAAGCTTCTCCGGCCGCATCGTCTCTGGTCTCACCAATAATTTCAAACGAATCCGGACTCTCCATGTAAATCAGTTCGGTATGCCCCCCACTGACGACCAGCGACAGTAATGGGTACGCCATGTCATTCACGAGCTGATTGGCAAAAATATGACCTTTAATGTGATTCACTGCAATCAGTGGAATCTGGTGAGCAAATGCCACGGCTTTCGCAGCGTTCACACCAATCAGAAGCGCACCGACCAGTCCTGGCCCTTCCGTCACAGCCACTGCATCAAGTTCCTCGTAGGAAACCCCTGCTTCTTTCATGGCTTCTTCAATTATCAGCGTAATCTGTTCCACATGATGCCTGCTGGCAATTTCCGGTACAACTCCGCCAAAACGCTGATGACTTTTCACTTGTGAGGCAACGATATTAGATAACATACGATTACCGTTCTCAATAACCGCTGCACTTGTTTCATCACAACTGGTCTCAATAGCTAATATTAGTTTACTGCTCATCATGCTCCAACTTTCCAATAGTACATTTCATTAAAATGGCATCTTCGACCGGATGGGTATAGTAATTGGGCCGTTTGCCTATTACGGTAAAATTCAGCTTTTCATATAAAGTACGCGCTGGGACATTCGACTCGCGAACTTCCAAAAAGACAGTGGTCACCCCCTGCTTTTCACAATACTCCATAAACGCTCTGACTAGCCGAGTGGCCACCTGCCTGCCCTGATAGCTAGTATTTACAGCCACAGAATAAATTTCAGCTTCATCAAACAGCAGCTTGCCTCCGACGTAGCCGACAATCTCCTCTTCTGATTCAGCCACAAAGAAGTTGAGCTGACTGTCTGCTAATGTTTCCGCATACTGCTGAAGTGTCCAGGGTGCTCCATGAACAAAAGACTGAGCGGCCAGTTCATAAAAATCAAGGCTTAGCTCTTCTTCCAGTGAATATGCCCGTATGGTCAGTCTATCTTCTGTCATCAATTCGCTACCTTCTATTCTTCACTGGTCTGCGGCAGGAGATATCTCATTTCCAGTGCATCTTCGTGATCATTTGCATAATAACCGTGTTTAATTCGGCCATCTTCAAATCCAAGGGTTCTATACAGACTTTGCGCCGTCTTGTTGGACACCCGTACTTCCAGTGTGACTTCTTTGATGTTTTCCTTTTCCGCTACCTGAATAATTTCTTTCATCAGATAACTGGCAATTCCTTTATTCTGATAGTCAGGAATGGTTGCAATATTCGTGATGTGCGCTTCATTATCAATAATCCAAGAACCGACAAAAGCGACGGGCTTTTCATTATCATACACTACGATATAAAAGGCGTTTCTATTGAATCGGATTTCATGCAGAATCGCAGACCGATTCCACGGTGTCTTGCCGTTATAGCACAATTTCTCAATCGTCAGTATGCTGTCCGTGTCTTCTTCACGGGCAATCTTCGCAGTCAGAAACCATTCATCTGACAGGGAATAAAACGGCTGTTCCAGTTTGACACGGGCTGCCAGCGGGACGAATGATTTTGCCGTTGTTCTCGTTACTTTATCTGAAAACCAGTCTTTAAAGTTTTTCAATCCACCCGCCCCCTTGTGTCAGTTCCGGATTAGCCTCCATCCATTTCTGTTCCGCTTCAGCTAAACGAATATAGTTCGGCTCAAATGTATGCACAGACTCCGGTTCCAAGTCCAGAGCCATTTCCGTCAGTATACTTGCTCGTGTATACTGACGGCTCATAGGCAACTCAATTAAGGCGTCTGATAAAACCTCTTTAACTGTTTCGCTGTGCTTTTCAACGTCTTCACCCAATAACTGCAGAGGTGCCGCCAGTTGTTTTAATCTCTCTGCCCAGTCGCTGACGGAAATATGCGTGTCTTTCTTGACCTGCACAATCTTGTTGCCTTTGACCTGATATAAGCCTGTGAAGATGTTTCCTCTTCTTGCATCGAAAACAGGAACAATATACGAGCCGGGAATGCGCTCTCCGTTCCCCGCCAAGACCTGAAGGCTGGAAATGCCAACAATATCACAAGAGAGGCTGAATGCCAGTGTTTTAGCTACAGTGACTCCGATTCTCACGCCTGTATAGGATCCAGGTCCTTTAGCTACTGCAATGCGGTCCAGGTCTTTAGGCAGCCATTCAGCTTCTTTAAACAGCTCTTCTATCGCCGGCATCAGCTGTATGCTATGATTTCTTTTCACATTAACCGTTTTTTCAGCAATCAGCCGCGAGTTTTCAGCCAGAGCTACCGTCATTACCTGGTTAGACGTGTCGATTCCGAGTATTTTCATTTCACTGCTCCTTAGTCTCATTCTAGTTAAAATAAGTTTAGCATATTTTAACTGTATTGAGAAACGAATCAGCAGTCTTTAAGACGTATCTTTTGAATTATCAAACTGTTCATTTTAGAATAAATGTGAACAGTTAATGACAGTCAAATAATGAAAGGTGGAATTGTTGTGGATGAGAATAAAGATAGTTTGAGACATAAAGCTAAAGGGGCCAAAGATAAAGCCGTCGGCGGCATGAAAGACGCATACGGAGATGCAGCTGACGACAAGAAAAAACAGGCTGAAGGAAAAGCCCAGAAAGCTAAAGGCGAAGGACACGACGCAGTAGGAGAAGCAAAAGAAGATAGAGATTAAGTAATCCTCACCACTCTCGAAAACACAGTATTTCCATCCTTGGAGCTTTCGCTCTGAGGATGGCTTTTATTATAAAATCTAAATTAAGGAGCTATTTTATGAGTAAACTGCTGATTACCGGTGCGACTGGAGAAATAGGTACAAATTTAACGAAGCATTTAAGAGATTCACATGATCTTGTACTGGCTGATATTGATTTTTCTGATTTTCCGGAAGATTTAAAAGAAGGCGTAAAAATTGTTGAGGCAGACTTGTCAAAACTGGATAAGTGGGATGACGCCCTAGACGGCGTTGAGTATGTTATTCAACTAGCTGGAAATCCCGACCCTGAAGCTGATTTTTATGATGAACTGGTGGATCTGAATTATGTACTGCCCCAGAATCTTTATAAAAAAGCAGCGGAGTCGCCTACATTAAAACGTATTATTTTTGCCAGTTCCATACATGCCAGTGATGCCTATCCAAAAAATGTTCAGGTTAAAACAACGGATCAGGTCAGACCGGATGATTTGTATGGTGTTTCTAAAGCTTACCTTGAAGCTTTAGGCAGTTATTATGCCTTTAAAAAAGGAATTGAATCAATAGGCATTCGCATCGGCGATTATACATCAAGTGATGACGAAATTGATCCCGACAGCGACTTTTACGGAATGGCCATGTATTTTTCAGAGCGCGATATGAATCACCTGATTGACTGCTGTTTGACTGCCAAACTGGAAGAGCCTTACTTACTGGTCAATGGTATTTCAAACAATTCTTTCCCAAGACTGGACATCGATTCCGCTCGGGTCAAACTAGGCTACGAGCCTGAAGATAATGCATTTGAAAAATTGAACAAGCTTTAAACCATTAGGAAAAACACCTCTGCCCATTTCAAATGGGTAGAGGTGTTTTGTTGTGTGTTGGACTATTTTTTTGAAGCTTGCGTACTTTCACGTTCAATCAAACTGGTTGATAAGATAACGGTCTTGCTAGCTTCTCTTCCTTCGCTTATTCTTTCATGCAGAAGCTGGACACCTGTCCTGCCCATTTCTTCTGTGTAGACTTTAACGGTAGTCAGAGCCGGGGTAATATATTTTGCCGTAGAGATATCATTGAAACCTATCAGACTCATTTCCTGCGGCACTTTGATCTGCTTTTCATACAAGGCTTTCAGACAGCCTATTGCTATGGCATCATTAGCCGCTATAAAAGCCGTAGGTCGCTCCTCTTCAGATAGCTGGTCCAGTGCTGCCAGCATATTTGTCCGGCCGTCTTCGACTCTAAACTGACCAGTGAAAAAGTACTCTGAGCGGAATAGCTTCTTGCGCTTCAAATACTCACGGGCGATTTTCTCACGCGGATCAATCCAGTGACCGGTCCCATCGCTGAAGGACTCCTCGCCACCGATAAAGCCAATTTTTGTGTGCCCCTGATTGATCAGGAAGTCAATATTATCTTTAATTGCTGACTTGAAATCCACCAGTACACAGTCACTCTCTGTATAGGGCTTAAAATCGACGAAGCAGACCGGTACATTATTGTCTTCAAGCTTCTTAACCTGTTTTTGGCTGTACTTGCCTATCGCCACTATCCCAGAAAGGGCAGCTTCCTCGTTCAGTTCGTCCTGATCGTATACTCGAATGAAATCATAGCCAAGTTCTTTGGCTTTGTTTTCAGCGCTCATTCGGATGGACATGTAATAGACATCATTCAGTTCTTCTGATTCACTGACCCAGTTGATAATAGCAACGGTGCCTTTTTTCTTGGAAGACGCGCGCTTTAAATTTTTGTATTCCAGGGCTTCAGCCACTTCAAAAATGCGTTTTTTCGTTTCTTCACCTACAGACAATGTGGCATCGTAATTTAATACTCTGGACACTGTAGAGGTTGACACTCCCGCTTTATTAGCAATATCCTTGAGTGTTGCCATGACTTTGCGCCTACTTTCTGTTTTTAATCATTTCGCACGCCAAATTTATAGGTAGTTTTAGACGTGAAGGTATCTTCTGGTCTTAAAATAATATTTCCAAACCCAGGCTGGTTCACTGCATCTGGGAGGGTCTGCGTTTCAAGTGTGATGCCTGCATACTGTCTGGCCGGCTCGCCCTCGATGGAATAATCATCCACTTCACCGTTATGTGTAAAGACAACAACACTATTGCAGTCAGTATAAAGCGTTACTTCTCGACCCGATTCCGGATCATATAATACACCTTGAGCTTCCTCTTCCTTCGGACTCAAAACAAAGGGGTGATCCAGCCCATTTAGTGGCTTGATTTGTGGGTGATCAGATAACACTGCTTCCTTGACCTGTTTAGGAGTAGTGAAATCAAATGGTGTCCCCTCAACTTTTTCCAGGTTACCACTTGGCAGATTCTCTTCTCCCAGTGACGCAAAAAACTCACTGTTTAAGTAGAGCTCGTGGTTCACAATCGACTGCTTGATATCTCCAGTCAAGTTAAAGTACACATGATTAGTCGGGTTAAACAGTGTAGGGGCATCTGTCTTTGCTTCATAGTCAATAATCCATTCGTTTTCTTCTGTTAATGTATAGGTCACCTTTACCCACAAGTTCCCAGGGAAATTATTTTCTCCTTCCGGACTCGTGTAAGTAAAAATCAGGCGGCCTTCCTTGTCCGTTGTTTCTGTTTCTATGTGCCAAAGCTTCGTGTCAAAGCCTTCCGACCCTCCATGCAGGAGGTTGTTTCCTTCATTGACATCAAGCTGATAGTCTGTTCCGCCTAAAGAATACTGCCCTTTAGTAATACGGCCCGCTACGCGACCGATTGTTGCACCATAAAAAGGACGATGAGTGATAAAATCATCCAGACTTTCTACATTTAATGTAATATCAGCCAGGTTGCCATTTTTATCGGGTGTGATTACTTTGGTTAAGGTTGCACCAAAAGGAATCGCGCTGATGGCTACACCCTTTGAATTAGTCACAGTATATTCTTCTACATCCGTCGTATTTACTTTTCCATAAAGTTTACTTGTTATGAACACGTTAATTCCTCCAGTTGTTTTAATTTTTCGTTAAATAATCAACAAATTGCTTGAAAGCTTTTACGCCTGTTTCATCCCGTTTAAAGACACCTGCATCCTTTAATACTTGCAGGAATACTTCTCCAACGGCTTCTTCTACAATAGCTTCCACGTTTTCTTCTGTCACCTCATGTGCGCCTTTAATCTCGTTTGCCCAATCAAGATGAATGGCATCAATTTCATTTGGTTTACCCAGAAGGTAATTTCTCACTTCCTGGAGCTCCATCTTGAGTCTTGGTGGGAGAATTGCCAGCCCCATAACCTCAATCAGTCCGATATTTTCTTTCTTAATGTGCTGGACAGGAGGATGCGGGTGAAAAATACCATCCGGATAGGTTTCTGATGTCCGGTTGTTTCTTAGTACAAGATCCAGTTCAAAGTCTTTCCCTTTTCGTCTCGCTATTGGTGTAACAGCATTGTGCGGCGTGCCGTCAGTTTCGGCAAAAATGCCTACCGATTCATCTGAATACTGCTCCCATCTGGTCATCACCCAATCTGCAGCCTGTATTAATTCGCTTTTATCGGATGCACGCAGTCGAATGACAGACATCGGCCACTTGATGACGCTGGCTTTCACACTGCTGTACTCTGGCAATTCAAAGGCGTAGTCTGCTTCTGCCTCTTCCAGAGGGAATGTGTAGCGCCCGCCCTGGTAATGATCATGGGATAAAATCGAACCGCCAACGATAGGCAGCCCTGCATTGGAGCCGACAAAGTAATGAGGCAGAGTCGTCAGTATATCAAGCAGATTTTCAATCGCTCGAATGCCGACATTCATCTCGCGGTGTTCACGGGACAGAAAGATGGCATGCTCATTGTAATAAGCATAAGGAGAGTACTGGAACCCCCATTCCTCGCCATTAACTTCCATCCGGACAATCCGGTGATTCGCTCTTCCGGGATGAGTCAAATGCCCTTCATAGCCTTCATTTTCCATACAGAGAGCACACTCAGGATAGCGTGTTGTCTTTTGACGTGCTTTGGCAATTTCCTTGGGGTCTTTTTCAGGCTTGGAGAGATTAATGGTAATCTCCAGCTCTCCGTATTCTGTGTCATGACTGTATTCGATATTCTTGGCAATCTCTCTCGTCTTGATATAATTCGTCTGCTTGCTTAATTCAAAATACAAGTCCGTGGCTTTTTTTGGTCCATTTTTGTAGGCTTCCCAAAAATTGCGGTTAACTTCAGAGGGAAAAGGCGTTATGATATTCATCAATTTGGCACCAAAAACATCTTTAGCAGATGGGAGGTCCTCAATGATAGTCTCTGAAACAGCGTAGTCAATCATGTTGTCCAGCAAATTAAGTGACGACGGCAAGTTCTCTGAAGGTTCAAGCATTTCAATGGATTCTTTTCCGAGGAGTTCAACCAGCCTGTTGGTCACGTAAATAGTGTCAATAGCATCCATCATCCCGTTTTGAACAGTTGCTTCAACAAAATCCGTTATTGTCTGGTCAATCCCATTCAGTTTTTCCTTACTCATTTTCCACCCATTCCTTTGTGCCATCCTCAGTTTCTGCAATGTAAAACTCGGCAGGATGCCCTATTTCTTTTTCGTAGCCTTGCCCTACCTGTTTGATAAAGGTATCAACGTGTTCGTTTTCAACAATCGCAATACAGCAGCCGCCAAACCCACCGCCAGTCATGCGTGCGCCAACAGTCCCGTCTTGTTCCCAGGCCAAATGAGGCAGCAGGTCGGTCTCTTTTATAGTCACTTCATAATCGTCATGCAGGGACACATGAGAGTCATTCATATACTGTCCAAAGGTTGCCAAGTCGCCATCCATCAAAGCCTGCGCTGCTTTTTCTGTCCGGATACTTTCATACACCGCATGACGCGCGCGCCTCATCAGTACATCGTCTTTGATGACATGTTTATGCTCTTCAAATAACTCTTCCGTCAGTTCACCCAGGCTCTCGACAGACACCACTTGCTGAAGCTGCTCAAGTGCTTCTTCGCACTGCTGGCGTCTGGTATTGTACTCCGAATCCACCAGTTCTCTTCGGGTCATGGAATTCATGATGATAATCTTGTGATCCGGCAAATCCACAGGCACCTGTTCGTACTCAAGCGTATTGGTATCCAGTAGCATTGCCTTTCCTTTTTCAGCCATACCGATAGCAAACTGATCCAGAATTCCGGAATTCAATCCCAGAAACTCATTTTCTGTACGCATGCCAAGCTTGACTAGTTCAAGCTGACTGATAGACAAATTGTAAAGCGATCTGACAATAACGCCCGTTAGAAGCTCAAGAGAAGCTGATGATGACAGGGAGGCTCCATTAGGAATCGTACCGTAGATATACAAATCAAAGCCTTTATCCAGCGGCTGCGTCTTTTCCTGAATGTATTTAATCATGCCTTTGACATAGTTCGTCCAATTGTCTTCTTTTTTATAGTTGAGGTCATCGAGTGAAAATGACAGCAAGCCTACCTCTGGAAAATTACCGGAAAAAGCCTGCACCTTATTATCTGTCCGTTTTTTGACCACCCCGTAAGTCCCCATTGTGATGGCACAGGGAAATACTTTTCCTCCATTGTAATCTGTATGTTCGCCGATTAAATTAATGCGTCCTGGTGAGAAAAAGACTCTGTCACCCGGATAGCCAAATACTTCTTTAAATTCTTTGAGCAGCTCGCTTCGTTTCATCTATCTCGCTCCTTTTTTATTAGTCACTCTCATTGTACATTTTTTAGTAAATAATAACAATTAGTTTTACTAAATTTTTACTTGGAAATGTAAACCTTTTCTTTTTCATGTATCTTAAGTAGCATATTCCCCCTCTTTTAAAAAGGAACCCGCGCACCTGAGCACATTGCTGTCATATAACTTTCACAAAGAACACATAGTTATTTTAACTGCTCTTACCCTACTTAGGGTTAGAATATGGTATAATTAGGGAAGAATCGATGAGATTTTAAAATATATTGAAAGTTTAAAGGGGGTCAACATCATGCCTTTTTTCCCGTTGTATTGGGATCCGACAATGATCCTTATCATAATCGGTATGGTTATTTCCGGATTCGCCAGTATGTATGTTCAGTCCACTTACAGTAAATACGGTGAAGTCAAAAGTCAACGCGGTTACACAGCATCAGATGTGTGCCGACAAATCTTAAATGCATCACAGTTACAGAATGTCCGCCTGGAAGGTATCAGAGGGAACCTGACAGATCACTATAATTCTCAGGATAACGTTTTGCGCTTGTCTGATACAACGCGTAACTCCACATCTGTTGCTGCTATTGGGGTTGCTGCGCATGAAGCTGGTCATGCCATGCAGGATAGAGACAATTATGGTCCGCTTCGTCTGCGTGCGGCTCTTGTACCGGTAACTAATTTTGGACAGACTGCTGCTTTTCCTATTCTTTTTCTTGGAATATTTATGAGCTACAATGAAACACTCATTAACATCGGAATACTGATGTTTTCGTTAACTTTACTGTTTCAGCTCATTACCCTTCCAGTCGAGTTTGATGCATCTAAACGTGCCATTCGTGTACTCGAAGAACAGGGACTGCTGACGCGTGAAGAAATACCGCAAGCCAAGAAGGTACTCAACGCTGCAGCATTAACTTATGTGGCAGCTGCCATCGCTTCATTCTTAAGTGTACTGCGACTCTTCCTGATTTTTGGTCGAGGCGGCAGAAACCGCAGATAAAAGGATTATTCATACAAAGCACACGACTTCTTCTATTGAAGTCGTGTGCTTTTTTCTATAAAAAAATACTGCCTCATGCCACTTTCTCTTTCAGAAAGTGGCATAAGACAGTTTATTCATCTACAGCCTGATAAGCTGCTCCATTTTGTGTTTTCTTAACTTAAATAGGTTGCTACTGCATGAAAGTCTGGATGTACTCCCGGCTTTTAAGAAGAGCTTCCACTCCTGTTTCAGAATTCAGCTCCAAAACTAAGTCCGGGCTGCTGGTCAGCTGATTCAATTCATGAAAGACGGATTGCCATTTGATAACGCCCTTCCCCAAAGGCAGGTGGTTGTCTACCCGACCACTTGTATCATTAAGATGAACAGCCAGTAAGCTGGACCCGAGATGTCTAATCACACGATCACTCTCCCAGTTGGCAAGTCGGGCATGGCCAGTGTCCAGTATTGCACCCACCATCGGATGATTGAATGACTGGATAAATAGGATGTACTCTTCTTCATTGAATAATAATTGACGGGCAACCGGGCCATTCTCAATGCCAATACGAACGTTGCAATTCTCTGCATCGGTTAATAGTGATTCAATTCCCAATTTAGCGGTCTCTCTTGTTCCCTCCAGACTGGTTAGGGCCAACTGTCTATGACCCGGGTCAATGACGACATGAGAAGCGTTAATGGCACCGGCAAAATGAATAGCCCTTCTATACTCTGTTACAGCTGCCTCTCGAATACCCTGCCAGTTACTCGAGAGGTTCAAATCAAACTGGGGCGGGTGGACACTATACTCACAGGGTAACTGGTTCAGTTTTTCTGCCAAGTCCAGCCACTGTCCATCAGTCATGTCTGACCAATACGGGCCTTCCATAAAAATCTCTACTTTATCTGCTCCGTTAGCCAGACAGGTTTTTACTGCTTCAAAAGGAGCTAACTGAAGAAAAGGAAGTGTCGAATAGGTGACCGAACTCATTGTTTGAACCTCTCCTTTTTTAAATACTCTCCTGCTGCAGCTTTTCAATATAAGTTTTTAGAATCTGGACGCCTTTCACACAGTCATTCAAATCGGACCATTCTTCCGGATTGTGGCTGACTCCATCTTTACTTCTGACGAACAAGAGTGCTGACGGCAAATGACGGCCGATAATCATGGCATCATGTCCGGCACCACTTGAGAGATAATAGGGACTGACCCCTGACTCTTCTGCTGCTTCTGCCATCTTCTGCTGCAGTTCTTTTCTCACAGGTACAGGCAGGACATCATGAACGGTTTCATAGATCACTTCAATTTCTCTCGGTCTTGATAGATCATCTGCTGCCTGTCTGATTTTATCAATCAGTTTTTGTCTGGAGTCTTCATAAATATCTCTTATGTCCACATACACGATGACTTCTCCCGGTATCACATTGGTGCCATTCGGTTTTACTTCAATATTACCTACAGTCGCTACTGCCGACTCACTGATTCTGCCCGGAAGATGGCTGATAAAATGAATAAACTCTCCTGCAGTCACTAATGCATCTCGTCGGTCATTCATTGGTGTGTTCCCTGCGTGACCAGCTTTGCCTTTAAAGGTCAGTTTCAGCCAGTAAGGTCCGGCAATCCCCGTCACGATTCCGCACGGCAGATTCTCCCGTTCAAGCCGCTTGCCTTGTTCGATGTGTACTTCCACAAAGGTTTCGATTTCTTCGAAGTCTCTCTTGGCATTCTTAAATCCGTCCACACTTAAGCCGACATCTGCTAAAACGTCTTCAAACGGACGATTATCGTAATCGCGTTTTTTCAGTAACCCTTCCATATCCGAGTCACCCATCATGGCTTCACTTCCCGTCAGCCCACCGTTAAAGCGGGAACCTTCCTCGTCTGTAAAGACAGCGACCTCAAAGGGTTTGCCTGGCATATAAGCCGTATCTTTCCAAGCCTGAGCTACCTCAAGTGCTGACAGAACCCCCAATGCCCCATCAAAATGCCCTCCGTTAGGAACCGTGTCAACATGTGAACCGCTCATAATAACAGGCTTAGCCGGATTGTTTCCATCCAGTCTGCCCAAGACATTTCCGGCACCATCCTGCCTGACTTTTAAACCGGCCTCTTTCATCCAGCCTATAATTTTATCTTTGGCTTCTTTTTCTTCAAGAGAAAATCCTGGGCGTCGTGACCCGTTATCCGCTGTCAGACCGATTCTTGATAATTCTCCTAAACGACGCGCTAACCTTTCCCCCGAAACGCCGTCTCCACTTTCTTCCTTTCTGTAGTTAGCAAGCAACTGACTTTCCAGATCGAACACTTTTTCAGACATATTACTCTCCCCCTGATTCATTTGGCTTCATTATAGCACGTTCTGTCTTTTACTTTCCTGTTGTCCGATAAATTTACTTTACCCTATCACAAAATGTAGTGTATAAAAAAACCGCCTGAACTTTTACTAAGCTCAGACGGTTTGTGTTTAACGGGATAGTTTAGTCTGCGAAGACAACTGACCATTCATCTTTTTTATC
This sequence comes from Alkalibacterium psychrotolerans, assembly GCF_054784355.1. Taxonomy (NCBI): domain Bacteria; kingdom Bacillati; phylum Bacillota; class Bacilli; order Lactobacillales; family Carnobacteriaceae; genus Alkalibacterium; species Alkalibacterium psychrotolerans. Next base: position 54,689 of record NZ_BAAGPH010000023.1, read on the forward strand.
CAGGAACTTCTGAGCCACTTCTTTTGCTCCTTCTAATGTGTGGTGAGCTGCCCAGCCACACTGTTTCTCATTGCTGGCAGGCACTTCATCTGCGTCCAGAATATCAAGCATTGTCTTTTCCAGAATGTCCAGAATTTCATCATAGTTATCATGGTTCAGTACAGTCAGGTAAAACCCTGTCTGACAACCCATTGGTCCGAAATCAACAACATAATCAGCGTGATTGCGGATATGTTCTGCCGTTAAATGCTCAAGTGAATGCAAGGCCATTGAATCCATGTGCTCTTTATTAGGCTGAGAAAAACGAATATCGTACTTGACGATGAGATCGCCCTGGCTTCCCGTTTTTCTGTCGGCCACTCTAACGTAAGGTGCCTTTACTTTTGTATGATCCAAGTTAAAACTTTCTACGTTCATCTTTGTCTCTGTCATGTTTATCTTCTCCTTTTAAATCATTAGATTTCTGCTTCTATTATCCAGACAAATCGATTCATCTGAGTAAAGCCAATTCTTCGAAACCCTGCTTCTTTAAGCCCTTCATAGACAGTTGACATATAGGGATAATATTCCCGGTTCAAGTCGTCTATCAAGTCTGGATAATCTTCAACAGGATACTGGCTAATCAGTTTATCTTTTTCCTTTTCAGAAATAAATGCTGTATCGGCAAAAACCAGTTTGCCTCCATCTGCTAACAATGCTGCATAATCTTTGAGTACATCTTTCTTTTCATCGTCGGATAAATGGTGAAACACATAAGAACTCACTATACTGTCAACGTGATAAGGTGGCTTTGTAAAGTTCTGCATGTCTCCGTCAACGATAGTTATGTGAGGGGGTAGCTTTTCTTCAGCCACGCTTCTCATTTCATGCGACGGCTCCACACCCCACACTTGCTTTCCAGCTGCCAGCAATCGGCTCGTCAAGTTTCCTGTACCAATCCCAAACTCAATGACTGATTCCCCCGATAAAACTACGATTTCATCCAAAATGTCATCATAATTCTCAAACACATCCTGGTACTGCCGGTCGCCTCCTGCTACCACTGTATCATACTCTTCAGCCCAGTCTTTGAATACTGTTAAAAATTCTCTTCCCATTAGCCTACTCCTTTTCAGCTGGTGCAGACTGTTCATTTTCTTTTCTGGACTTCACAACTTTGGCCGGAATACCGACAGCAGTGACACCTTCGGGAATATCATTCAAGACAACAGCATTTGCTCCAATCTTTGCATACTGACCGATTGTTACATTGCCGATAATTTGAGCATGTGCAGACAAGAGTACGCCGTCCTTAATAGTGGGATGCCGTTTACCTGTCTCGTCTCCCCTGCCTCCAAGTGTGACTCCGTGAAAAATAATGACATCATCACCTACAACAGCCGTTTCTCCTATAACCACTCCCATGCCATGATCAATAAACAATCGTCTGCCTATTGTTGCACCGGGATGGATTTCAATGCCGGTCATCCAGCGGGCAAACATCGAAAGCATTCGAGCGACTAATTTCAAATTATAATGATACAGGTAGTGCGCCACTCGGTGGTACGCTACTGCCCATAGCCCGGGATACGTCAGCACAATCTCAAGCGTACTCCTTGCAGCCGGATCATTTTTTTTATATGTCTCAATGAATTCTCTGAATGCTTTCATATGATCTCCCTAATACTGCTGTTATAAATTCGAAAATCCTTTAGCTAAATCCTCAAGTAAATCGTCACTGTCCTCGATACCGACTGACAGTCTAATCAGCTCATCTTTTATACCCGATTTCAGTCTATCTTCTACTGGAATCGATCCGTGGGTCATTAATGCGGGAATCTCGACTAAACTTTCTACCGCTCCCAGGCTTTCAGCCAATGTAATTAATGAGAGGCTTTCTACAAACATTTTTGCTGACAAACCTTCCTGCAATTCAAACGACACCATACCGCCGAAACCACTGGTCTGTTTTTTAGCTGTTAAATGACCAGGATGACTCGCCAGACCGGGATAATATACTTTCTCAACTTTATCATGCTGACTTAAAAATTCAACTATTTTTTTAGCATTGGACTCATGAGCATCCATTCTTAGTCCTAAAGTCTTGATGCCTCTCTGAACCAGCCAGCTGTCCTGTGGTCCCAGTATACCACCAATCGCATTTTGTAAAAAACTCAACTCGTCAGCGAGGTCTTCTCTCTTTGTAACGACTAGTCCGGCAACCACATCGCTGTGTCCTCCTAAATATTTCGAGGCACTGTGCAGGACGATATCGGCACCTAAATCAAGCGGACGCTGATGATAAGGTGTGGCAAAGGTATTGTCCACTATCGTAATCAGGTTCTTCTCCTTCGCAAGCTTCGCTACCCCTTCAATATCCGTTACTTTCAGCAGCGGGTTCGTTGGCGTTTCAAGGAAAATCGCTCGAGTATTTTGAGTGATAGCCGGTTCAATTGTACTCAGGTCACTTGTGTCCACGACAGTGAAGGTCAAGCCCAAACGTTTTAATACTTTATTGATTAGTCGGTAGGTTCCGCCGTAAACGTCATCTCCCACAATAATGTGATCACCTTTTGAAAAGAGTGAAAAAATGGTGTGGGTTCCTGCAGATCCTGATCCGAAAGCCAAGCCGCGAAGGCCGTTTTCCATATCAGCTATCAGCTTTTCCAGAGCCAATCGAGTCGGGTTACCGGTTCTTGAGTACTCGAATCCTTTGTGCACACCCACTTTGTCCTGTTTGTAGGTCGTAGTCTGATGAATGGGTACGTTCACCGATCCAGTTGCTTCGTCATGACTAATACCACCGTGTATAAATGTTGTTTTCATCTTCATTTTGTATCGTCTCCTTTATAATGATAAATATTTTTCGAAAGATACCGCTCACTGCCATCCGGAAAAATGGTAACTATGGTGCTTCCTTCAGGTAATGTTTTTGCTTCTTTCAGTGCTGCCGCAAATGCTGCGCCGCTTGAACTTCCAACAAACAATCCGTTTTTTCGGGCGAGCTCTTTTGTATAATAAAAGGCTTCCTGGTCAGATATGGTGTAAATAGCATCCAGCGTTTCTTTATCCAGGAATGGTGGAATTGACTCTACTCCTATTCCTTCCGTATCATGAGAACCCGGTGTTCCACCAGCTAGGATGGAGCCTTCCGGTTCTACAATAGCCGTGCGGACTGCAGGTGATTTTTCTTTCAGATAACGAGAAATTCCACTGAAGGTTCCGCCACTTCCAGCACCTGCGACAAAGGAATCGGGCAATTGGTCATCCAAGTCGCTGATGAGCTCGGGGCCTAAGGTTTCGTAATAGACCGCCGGATTTAAATGATTTTCGAACTGAAGTGGCAGATAGCTGTTTTCGGTTGCCTTATGAAGTTCTTTCGCCTTTTCAATGGCTCCGGTTATCCCTTCTTCCGTCGGCGTATGAATAATTTCTGCTCCCAGCACCTGCATGAGCACCTGTTTTTCCTGACTGAATTTTTCCGGAACGACGAACCATGTCTTCATTCCGTATTCAAGCGCGGCCAAGGCCAGCGCAATCCCAGTATTTCCGGCTGTTGGCTCAATGATGACTGTATCCTTGTTTATATCTCCGCTCTTCAAGCCTTGCTGTATCAGGTAACTCCCCAATCGGTCTTTAATGCTGCCTCCCGGATTAAACTGTTCCAGCTTCGCAAGTATGCGGGTTCCTTTTGGCAAGTCATAGCCATGAATCTGCATCAAGGGGGTGTTTCCAATCAATTCATTTACTGAATGAATAATCAGTCCAATCACTCCTTTCCTAATTTTTCTACTAAAAAAGCACACAAGGATTTCTCCTCATGCGCTCGTAGCAAAGTTATTCTTTATCAATAAAGTCCCCAGTCAATTTAGTTAATTATAGACTGTACATCTCGGGTACTGAATAGGCAAGAACATTTTTGAGAGCATGAGAAATAAACTGTACATTTTGTACAGCAACATTCCATTTGCTTCTCTGAAAATGTCTTGATCACACTGCAGCACTCCTTGAAAACTTTATGTTTTGTAATTCTCTCTGATACTAGCACGTCTATAAATAGCTTGTCAAACTTTTTTTATTTAGACGTTATCTTTTTTAATAAAGTTAATCTCTAGTATACTGAAAGTATAATTGAGTTACAGGAAAGGAGCTACCATATTTGGATATTATCATATGGATTATCATCATAGCGCTATTCGCACTGAGTTTTGTCGGACTGTTCTTCCCGTTCCTGCCTTCAGTACTGACTTTATGGGCTGGATTCTTACTTTACCATTTTCTGATTAATGGTTCTGCTTTAACCTGGTTTTTCTGGGTGTCCATGGGCGCCTTAACTATTCTTCTGCTGCTGGCAGATGTGCTTGCTGGTTCTCTAGCAGTTAAGCGATTTGGTGGAAGCAAGCTCGGGGAGCGCGTAGCAACCTTTGCCATCATCATCGGTACCTTTGTCTACCCTCCTTTTGGCATCATCCTGCTTCCCTTCATTGCCGTTTTCATAGCGGAATACTGGCAGAAAAACACAGGAAGTGACGCATTTAAAGCTGCCATCGGCTCACTGATTGGTTTCTTAAGCGGTCGTGTCGCTGAACTAATCATACAGATGATTATGATTATCTGGTTTTTCATAACGATTTGGCTATAAATTTTTCAACTAAAAGGAAGACCATCAGCTCAGCTGATGGTCTTTTCCTATCTCGATTCAAAATGTTTAAGCTTATGATTGACAGAAGTTGTATCGGGACAAGTTGACGGGAAGCAAGCAGCAAACTTGAACCGAATAGGTGTTATTCGATAGGAGTATGGTCGGTTTGTTAAAAAACGTGTACCGAAAATGTCTAATCGGAAGGAGTTTCACTGAATTTGAATCTTACTTGTAACGATTAGCCTCTAATCAGAAGGAGTTTCAATTAAAAATCAGCAAAGCCGTCCTCATCTTCCGTTGTCTTATAAACGTGAGGAGAAGGCGATACTGTCATGTTTTGTTTTTCAGCCAAACGGTCATAAAAGACTGCTTCTGCCGTATTTAGATAAGGCCGTACATACAAGGCTGCGATACCCAGGGTAAAAGCTTCCAAGAGATGCCAGCCGATAAATGACAAATGAAGGACAAACAGATCCAGTTTGTGTCCATTCATCATTTCCCGACTTTCCGTAATGCATTCTAGGGAAGTCGGATACTCTTCTGGTGTGCTGTTTCTTCGGTCTTTATAGATGAAAAAACCCTGACTGTATGCGTAACTTTTAATTATACCCGGAATAATGAACAAAAAACTCCACAAGGTTACGAAAACAACCTGCAGCAGTTGAATAATAAACACCGGGATAAATAACTTCTTGGAAAAAACCTGAACGGAATCTGGAAGTGGTTTAACAGTGTACTCTCTCGAACGAATCATATCCAGTAGAGTGAATGATATACCAATGGAGATAAATGTTACTAAGAAACTCACCACTAAATCCACTTGGTCTCCTGTATTGTAGATACGTGTCAATGACATCAAATCCAGTCCGTAAATACCCCCTGTAAACAAGACCGCAATGGCCACAGGAATAAGGTGCAACAGAATAACTTCTCTCCAGCGGCCGCTTAATTGCTCTTTTGCTTCTCTTTTAATATCTGATACAGATAACTGAGTCGATGCTGACATGAAATCTCTCCTTCTTTATGACTATGTAAAAAACTACAGACAGCTCAAAATATGAGTATCTGTAGTTTTTAACTTTACGCTTCTTCTGTACCCAGTTCTTCTCGAACGACGCGGGCGATGCGTTCTACATATTCTTCTACTTCTTCTTCAGTTGCCGCTTCTGCCATTACACGCAGTAACGACTCCGTACCACTTGGGCGAACCAGTACACGACCGTTTCCGGCCATTTCTTTTTCAACCGTTTCAATCACTTCACTGATTGCAGGGTTGGACATGACGTTGTACTTGTCAGTTACAGGAATGTTAACCAGTTTCTGCGGATAAGTAGATACTTCTTCAGCTAACTCTGATAACTTTTTACCTGTTGCTTTCATAACGTGAAGCAGCTGAATACCCGTCAGCAGACCATCTCCCGTGGTATGGTAGTCAAGGAAAATAACATGCCCGGACTGCTCTCCACCCAGATTATAGCCATTTTTGACCATTTCCTCCATAACGTAACGGTCGCCAACCTTAGTCTTCACAGACTGCAGTTCATGCTCCTCTAAGGCTTTATAAAAGCCAATATTACTCATAACAGTTGATACAATGGTATTCTTTTTCAGACGTCCTTCGTCATGCATGAACTTACCACAGATATACATAATCTTGTCTCCATCCACAATATCCCCCAGTTCATCAACAGCAATCAGACGGTCACCATCACCATCAAATGACAGACCCACTTGAGCCCCTTTTTCTTTAACAAATTCAGCCAGGTGTTCGGGATGTGTACTGCCTACCCCTTCATTAATATTCAAGCCGTTTGGAGACGCACCGGTCACATCAAAATCTGTATCCAGATCGGCAAACAGACGGTTAATCAACGGACTCGCAGCTCCGTTTGCACCATCCAATGCCACATGAATACCTGATAAGTCGCCGGAGATTGTCTGAGTCAGGAACTGAATATACTTCAAAATACCTTCTTTGTATTCTTCAGCCGTTCCCATATCATCAGAACTCGGTCTAGGCAGGTCATCTGTTTCTAAATCAATCAGCGCTTCAATTTCAGCTTCCTGATCATCAGACAGTTTAAATCCATCTGAACCAAAGAATTTGATGCCGTTGTCTGCAACAGGATTATGCGAAGCAGATATCATAATACCAGCTGCAGCGTTCTGCTGACGTGTCAGATAAGAAACACCTGGTGTAGTGATAACACCAAGTCTCAGGACTTCAACACCGACAGATAATAAACCGGCTATTAAAGAGTACTCAAGCATTTTTCCGGAAATACGTGTGTCTTTTCCAACTAAAACACGCGGGTGCGTTTCCCCTGCATGCTGCGCTAAAACGTACCCACCGAAACGGCCTAATTTAAAAGCTAGTTCTGGTGTCAGCTCCTTATTTGCTACACCTCTTACTCCATCTGTTCCAAAATATTTTCCCATTGTATTGTCTCCTTATTCCTAAATATAGTCTTATTCTGATTCGTTGTCATCTTCATCATTGTCATCGTCATTGTCATCGTCTTCGTCTTCAACTGGTGAAACCCGGATAAGAACATCCACTTCGCTTGGACTCGATTCTGATATTCCGTCATCAAGACTCAGCGGAATCGTCCGTATCGTTGACTCTGTTATGCCGGAGACGTCGACAGCTACAGAAAAGTTCTCTAATTCTTCAAGTACATCTGATTCTCCGGTTAAGGTAACATTTTCCGGCTCCCCTTGAGCAAATTCCAGTCGGTACTCGTATTCTTCACGAGGCGTGCCGGTCTCTTCAAGGTTCATCGGCAGTGTCCGTTGAGTCCCTTGAACAGGTATAAATACATCAATCTGCTGAGGTGCTATATTGACATTCAACGGGTCACCGGTTTCATCAAGAACCAGTACGTTAAGTCTCATTTCAATATCATCGGTAATATCACTGCCATCCGGCATGACCACTACCATCGCATCACTGATCATTTCCATAGTTGAAGCGGCCCCGGATACGGTAACCGTCTCGTCAGAAAGCACCGCAGCGTCCGCGCTGTAGCCATCTGCCAGATGAGCAAATTCGTTAAACTCAACTTTGACATCGTGCTCTTCTACTATTTTTCCTTCAATTTCAAGTGTCAATTCTGTCGGCATGATACTGTAAGATAACTGATTGCTTAACCCTTCAGCTTCGAGTCTGACCGTGTGTCTTCCCGGCCCAAGTTCATTCAAGTTCGGGGTTGCAATGTTAAAGTTTTGAGTAGCCAGAGTCTGAGTCAAGACAGCCTGAGGACCTTCGAGTCGGATAGTGGCCGTCTCAGGAATTCCTGAGACGAAATACAGTTCTCTGTCAATATTGATATCAATCGGTAAATTGGTAATGACTTCCGAACTGGTAATGCTCGCCCCATCTGTGGGACTTGTGGAACGGATGCGTGACTGATTTTCCAGAGCTACAAATGAAAAGAGTGTGATAGCAAAAACCAGTGCAACTAATTTTGTAATCCATGGATTATCCATATTCCATTTCACTTACCGGACACTCCCTTCCGAACCGCTTCAATAAATCCTTGAATTGGTCCCTGAGTCTCTTTTTCCTTTTCAGTCTCAACAAGTTCTTTGTTAAGGTAGTGAATGACTTCATCGTGCGTCATGTCATTAATTAAGTTCCCCCGTCTGGAGATACTGACTTCTCCTGTTTCCTCCGATACAATAATGGTTATTGCATCAGACACTTCTGACAAGCCGATTGCAGCCCGGTGACGGGTTCCCAATTTCTTTGGAATAGCCGGACTTTCCGATAAAGGAAGATAACTGGCAGCTGTGGCAATCTTGTAGTCTTTGATAATAACAGCACCATCATGAAGCGGTGTATTCGGTATAAAGATATTAATAAGTAGTTCAGACGTCAATTCTGCATTTAATGGGATACCTGTAGCAATGTATTCATCCAGACCTGTTTCCATCTCAATAGAAATCAGTGCGCCAATTCGTCTCTTACCCATATATTGAATCGCATGGGACAAATTGTCAACAATCACTTCACTCGGATTGGATCGCCTTTTGCGGCCAAATAGTGATCCGCGTCCCAGATGCTCCAGACCTCTTCTAAGTTCTGGCTGAAAAATAATAATCAAGGCCAGGGCTGACCACTGAATGACGAAATCCACGACAAATTCCGTTGTGTACAGTTGAAATACCACACTGAACGCTTTCAACAGTAAAATGATACCAATGCCTTTCAGCAGTTCAACCGCTCGGGTGCCTCTTACAATACGCATTAGCTGGTATATAAAAAAAGCGACAATCAGTATATCTATAACATTTACTGCTGTCCGCCAGGCCAAGAGTCTCGACCAGTCGTAATTTGTTAAAAAATCAATTGGCATTATGCCACCTCCAAAAATCTGCACATACACGGTGTTAGTATACCATATAATTATAAGGCGAAAGGCGATGAAATGTGATTAAATTTAAAAATCTTAGATTCTTCTTATTCAGAATTTTACAGCTTAGGATACTGAATTGCATTTAGTCAAAAAAAAACTGTGCAGCATAATGCCACACAGTTTTTGAGACTGGGCTACTAGGATTCGAACCTAGGAATGACGGGATCAAAACCCGCTGCCTTACCGCTTGGCTATAGCCCAATAATAATAAATGGAGGGAGTAGGATTCGAACCTACGAACCCGAAGGAGCGGATTTACAGTCCGCCGCGTTTAGCCACTTCGCTATCCCTCCGAAATAATAAAAAAAGTAAACATGCCGGCTAAAGGAGTTGAACCCTCGACCCACTGATTACGATTCAGTTGCTCTACCAACTGAGCTAAGCCGGCATTAAATTGCACTCAAGAAAGTGCTGATGACCCCTACGGGATTCGAACCCGTGTTACCGCCGTGAAAGGGCGGTGTCTTAACCGCTTGACCAAGGGGCCGTACATCCTGTGTTTTTTAAGCACAAGATATATTCTATTATGGATTGAGTGAATTGTCAATACAATTTAAAAAAATGAGTATTTTTTAATCATTAGCCCTTACATGCTCGTACTTGTCCGGTTTGCGGTCAAATAATTTCCCGACATACGGACACACAGGGTCAATTTTTTTCTGTTCTTTCTGCATTTCTTCAACTACACGATCGACAAGCTTCTCAGCCACTCCTTGTCCTCTTAAAGACGGATCAACAAACGTATGATCGACCGCTACTGTATCCCTTTGCGGCACCCAGGTAATTTCAGCAACTAATTTCCCATTATCTTCTTTATAAAAACGATTCTCTCCTCTAGTAAACTCCATTATGCTCCCCCTTTGATTACTATCTCTATTATAATTGTATCATAAAGAAACTAAGGAACAATACTAACCACTTTGAATCTGCGAAAAATACTGTTATGTCAGCTATTTGGTGAGCTGTTTATGTTTTTTGATACTACAATGTAAAAAATCAGATGATAACTCACGCTCCAAAATAATGAAACACATTATTAAATTATCGTTTATCGTTAATTAATTGTTGATAATAATAATTTTTGCTGTTACACTTTCCTTACTACATAGAAGGAGTGAACATAGTGAACATCAAATTATTTCGACAGATTTGTAAAGGATCCTCCGTATTACTAAAGGTGGTAGCAGTATTCATGGCTATTGCTGTAGTAACATCCTTATATGGCTATTTCTTTACGGATAGCACTATTTGGTTTAACTTAAATATGCCGAGTTTTCCGATACTTCATAGCGGGCGCAATTCTCCTACTGAAGCACAGCGGCAGCTTGCTGCGCTAATTGAGGTACCCTTTGCTACTACGCTTGGAATCTATATCTACTGGAAAGGCAGTCAGTTATTTAACTATCTTGCTAAAGGGCATACGCCTTTCTCTTTTGAATTTGCACAGTCAATAAAACGGCTAGCTCTTGTTCTGATTGTTTCTGATATTATTCTGCCAATGTTCCGCTCTTTAGTGGTCACGACCCTTATGGAGAACGGTTATTACTTCTTGATTGGTGTTAACGCCAGTTTAATGATTGGTCTGATTTTGTACGCTGTATCCGAAATTTTCAATTACGGCATCGAACTTCAGCGCTTGTCAGATGAAACAGTGTAAAGGAGGACAGCTAAATGCCTATTATAGTCAGACTGGACCGTGTCATGGCTGACCGGAAAATACTCTTGAAAGACCTGGCCGAAGAAGTTGGTATCTCTAATGTTAACTTGTCAAAATTAAAAACCGGCAAGGCTGTTGCAGTTCGTTTTTCCACATTGGAAGCCATCTGCAAGGCACTGGACTGTCAGCCCGGTGACTTGCTGGAATATGAAGAATAAGCTTAAATAATGAGTGCCTCTTGATGCTCATTTTATATTACTTCTGTGTAGTGCTGCTCATCCTATCTATTATTGACCAATCTAAAAAAAAGGAACGATTGCATTATCCATTATTTCGTTTCTTAAATAATGCATTTTTATACAGCCTTTTCTTAAATGGTAAGTTAACAGATATTTTTTTTATACGCTCTACTCACTATTAAACTAAAGAGGAGATAGATTAAAGGTATTGTATCGTGTATACTGTAGATTAATAAGGATTGTGACTAGTACGACTAGGCAAAACCTGAATAGGCATGGAGACGGCTTAAATCATCTTCTGTGCCTTTTCAGGTTTTTTTACATGTACTTAGTCAGTCTTAAAATAAAAGACAGCAGGCACTTAATAACCTGCACTAAAATCAGGGAGGTTTTAATAATGAAAACACACTACATATTTTTAGATGTAGACGGCACATTAGTCAGCTATGAAAATGAACTGCCCTCAAGCGCTGTATCCGCCATAAAACATGCTCAGGAAAATGGACATAAAGTTTATACAGTAACTGGCCGAAGCAAAGCTGAGATGTACGAAGACATATTATCCATTGGCTTTGATGGTTATATTGGCGGAAATGGCAGCTATATTGAAAACCAGGGAGAAGTTATTATGGAACGCAGTCTGTCCTACCAGGACTGTCAATCAATCGTTGACTGGTTAAATAAAAAAGGCCTCGAGTTTTACCTGGAAAGTAACGAAGGACTGTACGGAAGTGCCCACTTTGAAGAAGCAGCAGAAGAAACTATCCAGATTTACAGTGCTCGCAAAGGTAAGGAGAATACCAACAGTATTACAGTAAAAGACGCGTTTCCGGATATGATATTTGGTGAAGACGTTTACCGGAATAAGGTGAATAAGATCAGTTTCCTTCTCAATGAGTATAGCGATTATCTGGAGGCCAAAGAAGTCTTCAGCAATTTTAAAGTTGGAACATGGGGTGGTGCCGGTGAAACAGCTCTTTTTGGAGATATAGCACTAAAAAATATTGATAAGCAGTCAGGTATCCGTCTGCTTATGGACTACCTGAAGAAACCAAATAGTCAGACTATAGCTTTTGGTGATGCACAAGTGGATATTCCGATGCTCGAGTACTGTTCTATTGGCGTGGCAATGGGCAATGGTGGGGCTGAAAGTGAACTACTCACCCCTTAGCTAAACCTGACGGTTCTTAACGCTTGAAGTGGGAGCTTCGTGGGAACAGAGCGTACTTGATAGCGTATTTCTTTACTAACAGCGGTGTCTCTTATTTACCAAGCTATCCCCGTAGTTCCTACGGTTATTGATTTTATCTAAGCTAATGATTGTATTCGTAGACCTTCGGTCAGAATGTTTATACTAGCGTTGATGTCGCGGTCGTGATGTGCATGACAAATAGGACAAGACCATTCACGAATTTCGAGTGACTTCTTGCCGTCTTTGTGCCCGCATTCTGAACAGATTTGACTAGACGGAAACCATTTATCCACTGTGATGATTTCGCGTCCGTACCAGTCAGCCTTGTATTGCAATTTAGTCACAAAGCTAGACCAAGAAACATCAGAAATGCTTTTTGCTAATTTATGATTACGCAACATACCTTTTGTATTTAAGTCCTCAATACAGATAATATCGTGATTTTTGATAATCTCTGTACTCAACTTATTCAGAAAATCTGTACGTTGATTCATTACTTTTTCGTGTAGCTGTGCTACTTTTCGTTTTTGTTTTTGATAATTTTTGGCTTCAAACAGATTGATCCCGTTCTTTTCAGCTAACAAAGCACGTCTCGACAACTTACGTTGTTCACGTTTTAGTTTCTTTTCCATTTTGGACGTAAATTTGTTATTATCAATTTTTTGACCGTCAGAAAAAATCGCAAAGTCAGCTATACCTAGGTCAATACCAACAGCAGAATGACATTTAGGTAGGTCACTAACTTCTTCTTTGCATAGCAAAGAAATATAGTATTTACCGCTAGAATGACGTGATAGTGTTGCAGATTTAATAATGCCTTGTGGCTGCCTATGAAGTTTAATTCTGATTAAGGATTTTAATTTAGGAAGCTTAATAAATTTATTATCAATCAAAGCTATTGTTCCCTTTTGATTATTCGTTGTATAACTTTGTACAGGGTTTTTCTTGCTTTTGAATCTAGGGAATCCTACGGATTTATCACGAAAGAAGTTCTTGTATGCCTTATCTAAATTGAGTTGGGCATTTGCTAGAGCAAGGCTATCCACTTCTTTTAAGAACGGAAACTCGTTTTTATATTTTGCTGGTGTTGGAAAATTCATTTTTTTAGCTGAATCATTCTTAGTTTCTTCGTAAGCTTTCATTCGGTCATCAAGCATTAGATTGTAGACCTTACGAACGCAACCAAAAGACTTGGCAAAGAATATTTCCTGTTCTTCAGTTGGATATATTCTAAACTTGTATGCTCTTAATCGTTCCATAAGGTTCACCTACTTTCTATTTTATGATTATTTCCTTGATTTTGAATATATTTTTTAATCACATCAATTGGCGCACCGCCAGTTGTCAATAGACAAAAACGTTTAGACCAGAACATTTTTTCCAAAGAGACTTCTTGACTTTTGGAAAGTCTCGTTTTATCAAACGTGAGCTGGCACTTTTATAGGCATTGATGAATGTTGTCCATTCTGTTTTAGGTTGAGCTTTGAATACAACATGAATGTGGTCTTTGTCATGATTCCTCTCAACTAATGTAATGTGATATGATTCTGAAATTCTTTCAAAAGTAACTTTGGCATAATCTGATATGTCATCATCAATCAGGTGTCTACGATATTTCGTTACTAAAACAAGGTGGTAATAAAGAAGACATACGGAATGATTATTTGTATCTCATTCCATGATATATCAACCCATTTCTTATATAAACTGATTATAACATTGACCAAAATAAAAGGAAATATGCCTTAATTATCGGTTTTCGAGTTACCAACAGTAACCCTCATACCAAACGGCATTCATCACCCACCTATAGAGGATGGGCGACTTCTGCCTGAAAAAAATTAAAAGTATGGCAGATTTCATTACCGATGATGTTACAGAAGATGGCTTGTATAAAGCCTTTAGTCACTTTGGACTAATAGATTGAACAAACTAATTTGAACATCCAGAGAAAGGAAAGCATAAGATATGCTTTCTTTTCTCTATTTTATGCAAAAAAAAACAACACCCTAAGGCATTGTCTTTACTTAAGCCACTTGCCGGGTTTGAACCGGCGACCTCATCCTTACCATGGATGCGCTCTACCTGCTGAGCTAAAGCGGCACGTAATTTTTTTCATAAAAAAACTCCGCAAGCAGGGCTCGAACCTGCGACAACACGATTAACAGTCGTGCGCTCTACCAACTGAGCTATTGCGGAATAAGTTAAAGCTATTATAACAAAAAAAGAGCTGCACGGCAACGTCC